>NZ_JACBAZ010000004.1:0-300000 GCF_013391475.1 Oceaniferula marina
AGTTCCACCACTTCCTGACGTTCCTGGGCCAGAGTGTTGAACACCACGACAGGGTTCTCCACGCCGCTGGTGTCGACCTTTTCCACAATCCGTGCTGCCGCGGCATCACGCACGGCGGCTGCCACCTTGGCGACGTTCGGGTAATCGATTTTAACATCCTCATACACCCAGTGGATCGATGATCCCGGGATGATGTCGTGGAACTGATTCAAGAGAAGTGTCTTCCACGCACGGTCCATGGCCATCGCTGTGACGTCGCCGTCTTTTTCGGCAATGTGGGCCGGAACATCCCAGACCGGGCGATCATCCGCCGCCACCGGATCCTCGCCGAGCAGGGCACCCGGGTTGACCCGCTGCGCCATCACCTGGAGGAACTCGGCGTCGCGCAGCATCAACTCACATTTCCGGTTCATGTACTTGGTGTAAGCCTGGCTGGTCAGCGTGCCACGGTGCAGTTCGAGGTAAAGTTCGCCTCGCCAGACCGGTGGATCCACCGCGTCCTCCTTGCACTTGTCAAAAAAGTCCAGCACGCTGGTCATTTCCACCTGGGGCACCCCTTCAAAATCCTCCCAGCGCCGGGCCAGCTCAATGTGCTCGAGGCTCGGCCCGCCACCGCCGTCGCCATGGCCGAAGGGCACCAACGCACGGGTCGCGCGGTCGTTTTCCTGGAAGTTGTGCTCGGAGCGTTTCATTTCTGCCGCTGTCATCTGGCAGTTGTAGGTATCCACCGGCGGGAAGTGGGTGAAGATCCGGGAGCCGTCCAGCCCCTCCCAGTAAAACGTGTGATGCGGAAATCTGTTTGTATCACTCCAGGAAATTTTCTGGGTGAGGAACCAGTCGATCCCGGACTTCTGCAGGATCTGGGGAAGGGCCGCGGCGTAGCCGAAGACGTCGGGCAGCCACAGGTCCTTGACCTCGATGCCGAACTCCTCCTGGTAAAAGTTTTTCCCATGGATGAACTGGCGCACCAGCGACTCACCGGAGGTGATGTTGCAGTCGGCCTCGATCCACATACCGCCGACAGTTTCCCACTGGCCTCGTTGGATGGCCACTTTGATGTCCTCGTAGATGCTCGGGTAGTATTGCTTCATCCAGGCATACTGCTGCGGCTGGGAGCAAACGAAGCGGTAGTCCGGGTGGGTTTCCATGTAGCGCAAAGCCGTGGTAAACGTGCGGGCGCACTTGCGGATGGTTTCGCGCAGCGGCCAGACCCAGGCGGTGTCGATGTGGGCGTGTCCCACGGCGGAGATTTTGTGCACGGTGTCTCCATTCTTTTTGGCGAGCACGGGGGCGAGCTCGGCACGGGCCGGAGCGATACAACCGGGGTCGCCGAGGTCGAGCACGTCACAGGTTTTATTCAGGGCCCGCAGGAGTTGGCCGCGGCGTGCTTCGTTTTCGGGAAGCTCCATCATCGCCTGGCGGCAGGCCTCGAAGTCCATCTTCAGTTGGAAGGCCTCCGGGTTGTAGGTTGCAAGCTGTGCCTGCTCCAAATGGAACAAGGGCTCGCTGTCATATTCGGGCATCAAGAGGTCTCCGTCCCCCCAATGCAAGGCACCCACCGGATTGGAGGCAGCCTCCACGTAAAAATCAATTTTCTCACCGCCTTCCGCACTGTCCAGCAATGGCACAGCGGCACGGTTGCGGTTGATGGCGATCACCGGTTTACCATCCATATAAACCAACCCTTCACGACCAAACCCTTCATACTGTGGCCAGCTCAGGTTGATCAAAGCCACTACCGATTGACCATTCCAGCCGGCCGGCACTTCTGCCGTAAAATGAAACCAAACAGTGTCCCACTTCGAGCCCCACTTGTCACCTTCGGCAAAAGGCGCAAAGGATCTCTGGACCGCTTCCTCGTAAGGAATGGGCTCACCTCCAACGGCCATCGCCTCGATGTTCATCGGCGATTTTTCAGGATAGAGAAACGGCTCGATGATGCGTTCACCAGCCACAGCAATACGTTGTTCAAAAACTTTCGGTAACTTTTCCATGTCAGTTGAGGCAAATAATGAGGCTGGGGCACACCGATTTCAACGATGAAGCTACCAGTCCCCCGGAGATACAGCTTTGCCTGACAACACCGCGCCGCCGCCCCCCTTCTTCCAATCTCTCATGAGAGATCTCACTCCTTAAACTGACCCCAACTCCGACGTCCTAAACATCGGACGTTTCCACTTTGAAGGTCCCTCGCGCCACTCAAAACCCGAAGCCTCAAACAGGCAAATCAAAGACCCATCTCCACAACGATGTGCCGCTAACGAGCGAGCAAAGCTTCAACTTTGGCACTGACCTCCTTGGCCAACAACTCAGAACCTTTCGGTAAAAAATGAACATTCACAGGTCGCTGGTGGGTTTTAAGATGAGGTAAGATCGCAGCATATAAATCGTTCACTTCGACCTGATTTGCCTTCATGATCTTCAAAGCGGCAGCATTGTATTTGGCCGCATCTTCAGGGGCCCGATAGGGTGACACCCCGCCGGGGAATGGTGTGGTTGTTGCAAAAATCAGTTTGGCCTCCGTCTTTTTCAACCGCTTCACCAGCTGTTCCATATTACTGGTGTATGTCTTGAGGTCTGCCTGATACGGGTCATCAGGATCATTCGAATTTTGGGCTGTCCCGGCTTTCTTCACCCGCTTCAAATCATGGAGACCAAAATTAAAGTGGATCACATCCCATTGGGTGTCACCAAGCCAGGCATCGATTTTTGCCAGTCCATTTGTAGTCCCCTGACTGTTCCCAGGATTGTGTAACACGTTGGCTTTCCCCTTGAGTTGGGCTCGAACTTTGCCGGTGTAACCAATGGAAATGGAATCCCCGATGATTAAGACCATGGGCAATGCCGGGTCAATCTTTGTCGCCTTCCCGGTTTTCTTTTTTTTACCCTTTTTGTCCAACTCCGCGGATCCTTTTTCAGGGACGTAACCCTTATCAGCCATCACGCTGGAGAAAGGAACCAATAAACACAAGATGAATAATACTGACTGCCTCATAATTCGCTTTGCCATGTTTGATAGTGCATGACCAGATCGCCCAGCACCAGATACCATACAGCCTCTTTCCCCACCCCCTTTCAAGAAAGGACTCATTACCCACAAGAGATAAACGGACAGACGTTTATTCCTGACTATTCGCCATCAATCATGCCAGTACCGTCATCAACATTTCAAGATTTTCCCAATAGGCTTGATGCCTTTTCATCCGATATTCATCTTGCCTTCCGCTAGAGGTTCTCTCTAGCAACCCACAGCGGACTTGCCCCCCGAGTCAAAGCACCCTGCCGAGATCACCATCAAAAAATCCCACCCTGCCGAAGCGGGATGGGATTTCATCGAAGAATAGTGTCACCCCTACTTGCGGCGACGCAAGATCAAAGCAACGCCACCAAGGCCGAGAAGGGCTGCCGAGGTGGGTTCTGGAACTGCGGAGATGTTCACCCCACCGGCACCGTCGTCAACAACCTGGAGAAGTGCATTGTTACCATCCATACCAAATACGACTCGATCGGTATCCAGGTAATTGGCCGTAGCGTCCGCAATATTGGTGTTGCCAATGTTAAAGACCCCCGCAGCAGTCAGGTTGATCGCGCTGCCAGCCGTCCCAATGTAGAAACCTCCGCCTGACGATCCATCGTTTAATCGCACCGTGCCGCCTGCAACATCAATCGTCGCAAGGCCAAAGTCGCCCAAGCTGAAAAAGTTCGCAGACATCGATCCTCCTGAAACGGTGAATGTATTACCGCCGCGAACCGCAACTTCAGAACCCGTGTGAATGAATGAGCCGGACGTCATCACAAACTGTGCTGTATCTGTGCCGGATGCTCCGATTTGCACCCGGTCTGCTGCTGAATTGAATGTGCCACCAGCGATGGTGAAGGTGCCAGACCCATCAAATACAGACCAATGAGTCGTTGATTGTGTCAATACCCCACCGTTAAGGGTTAAATGAGATGACCCCCAACCTGCGCCGAGATCTCCAAGTGCACCCGCATCATAGCTAACAGTGCCGCCGTTAATGACGGCATCATCCGTGCCATCCATTGTTGGCGATGTGCCACCGCTCCATCCAGCATCCGCAACCCCTTCGGTATTCCAGTTGCCGTCTCCGCCACCCCAGGCAATGGTAGATGCCTGTGCCGCACTGATGCCGAGGCTAACCACGGCGAGTGCTGTTATTGTTGCTTTTGTGTTCATTCTATTTTTATATTTGTTAGTTTGGGGTAGATCCTAATCGCTCCGAACGAGGAACGATTCAGGAAATGGGCATGCCACCTCTCTGATGAGATGAAACATCAGCCGGGACGTTTCTTTTCATGGCAAACTCAAGACGATTAAATCATGATTTCAGATGACGGGAAGAGATGATTGATTGTCTCTTCGAGTAACAAGTTGATCGAAGCACCCCCTCCTATGCCGGGTTCGCTCTGACTGATCCCGGACACCCGATCATGCCGCTCCGCCGTCTTCCTGAAGATACGTCCGAGGTTTATAAGCCATCGCAAAAGGAATAAAGACAAGTGAGGTCCCGAACATCAACTTTGTAAAAAACCAGAAATAGGCAGCCCCCTCAAGACGACTTTGACCACCGGCGAAATAGTGTTTATTCAAGGTTCCAAAGCCATGGTCGTCCTCGGTCTCGACCACCTCATCAAGCAAGCCCTGATCTTGTTTCTGTCGGTCGAGCCAGGTTTCATCTTTTTTCTCCTTCTTCGGCTCAATGGTAACCACAACACCCAAATCCCACTTGGTCGTTTGCTCGCTGTCTGGCCCCATGGATGCTACCCGCGCTGATTTGGCATGAAGAATCGTATAACTTAAGGGGTTCCCCCACGGGTCTTCCGGTAAGGCATCCAAAGTCGATGGCAGGGTGCCGTGTTGATCAAAATGCCTCTGGATCTCAGCCAGAGCCTTATCCAGTTGGGGAGTCACTGCGGAGGTCACTTTGTTGTCCTCAAGCACCATATCGTCCACGGTCCCCAACGTTTTATCCATCCCGGCGTGAGGCGTTCCTTCTTCGAGCTTCGGGCGTCCGGCTTGGTTGTATAAGTTGATGCCTGCCGTAAACAAATTACCCATCATCGCCGAGCAAAGGAACACGCCCATGACAAAGGACTTCATCTTTTTGGGGGCCTGCGTGTAGGCAAACTCCAGACAAACAATGGACAGCATGATTTCCGCACAGGTAAAAATCGCATACGCCAGAATCTGCCACCCGATACTGGGGGAACCACCCCGGTCAATCGCTTCTTGAATCAAGGAGATCACCACAAACGAACCCGCCATGGTAAACAGGCCCGCTCCGATTTTACGTAAGGGTGTTACCTTCACCAACTTCCCAACCATCGGGTAAATCACCCAGGTAAATAAAGGAATGAGGATGAGAATCATCACCGGGTTCACCGATTGCATCTGGGCGGCACGAATCTCAACCCCGAACAATTCCCGATCCATTTTATCCGCCTGAAAAACCAGACGGTTGGATGCCTGATCAAATAAACACCAGAACATCGCAGCAAAGGCGAAAAGAGGAATCAACTTACCCAGCGCCACGAGCCCTTCCCGGCTTTTTAGCTCATTAAAAAAGGCTTTTCCCTGTGGTGGCACATGGATGAACTTGTTGCGCCCCATCCAAAAAAACAAAGTCGCTAAAACCATCAAGCCCCCCGGAATGCCAAACGCCCAATGAGGGCCCCATTTATCCAAAACAACAGGAATCGCGAGACCCGAAATGGCGGCCCCGATATTAATGGAAAGGTAGAATATGTTGAAAATCTTACTCAGTAAATGAGAGTTCTTCTTTCCAAACTGGTCGCCCACGTGAGCTGACACACAAGGTTTAATACCGCCGGCCCCCACAGCAATCAAACCAAGCCCCATCACCAACCAGAGCTGCACCACGCCACCCGTGCCCATAAAGGCGAGGCAAAGGTGCCCCAGACAATAGACCAAGGACAAACGGAGGATGGTATTGTATTTCCCCCAGAAAACATCCGATAAAATCGCACCGAGGATGGGTGCAAAATAGACGGCCGAATTAAAAAACGAGGTGTAAGCCGTGGCCTGCTCCTCACTCATGTTCTGTTCGCCCATCACCACCAGGTGAGTGGTCAGAAAAATAGCGAGAACCGCCTTCATTCCATAAAACGAAAAACGCTCGGCTAGCTCGTTGGAAATAATATAGGGGATCCCCTTCGGGTAACCGGTCGTATCAGTAGGAGTGCTTCGGTAGGACATATCTTGAAGGATCTAGGTATGTTAGATATTCTAGGAAGGCTTAATCGTTCAGCAGCTCGATAGTGCGCAGATACCGCGACTGACGGTTGCCCCCCTTGGCTTGACCTTCCTCGGCGAGGTCGAGAGCCGTTTTCCCGGATTTATTTTCAACCGACTTGTCAGCCCCGGCCTTAAGTAAAAGTTCAATCACATCATCATTCCCTCGTGACGCCGCAAGCGTTAAGGCGGTATTCCCCTGCCCTCCGGTGAGGCTGATGTCGGCATTAGCCTTCAGTAATGCCTCGGTCACCAATGGCAACCCACTCCATGAGGCCCACATCAGAGCACTCCAATCGTCTTCATCCACGTGATCAACCGGCGCTCCGTGGCTCACCAAAAGAGGAATCATCGGAGCCCGCTCTTTATCAGTATCCTTGGTCTTCTCCAGTGAGTTAAAATTGACATACGCCGCACGAATCAGCGACGTTCTGCCTATGCCGTCCACCTGAGCCAAGTCGTATTCCTTGGACTCAATCTGCTTTTTGAGCTCGTCGAGCTTCCCCTGATTGATTGAAGTTACCAGCGGGTTATCCTTCACCTCCTTGTCTTTGAGCTGGGAAAAGATGAGGTCCGCCAGCAATACAAACGCCGTCGATGCCGCAAATAAAATGATGCCGTCGATGATAATCGTTTTGATTTTATTCATGATCTTCTCCTTTCTCCGAAGCTTCACTTACCTCCTCCGCCACAGAGCGTGAGGACTCGTCAGTGACAAAGTTACGCAGCAAAATCACCGCCACCGGACTCAACACCGCCAAGCCAAGATAGACTAACCACATAATCTCCGGAGATTCGTAGTAAGTGACATTACCTGTTTCAATCTTGGGCCGGATGCCATCGTAACAATATCTGGAAATCAGAATACCACTAACAAAACCGTTGATCGGTTTGGAAATAAAGGTCGGCAACTCCGCCAGCACCATATAGGAGGTCACCCTGTCTTGAGGGGCGACCGAGGCCACATACTCCATAAACCGCGGGCTGAAAATTAACTCACCGAGAGCAAAGATTAATATCTGGGTCAGGATGATAAAAATATAGGCTTCATTTAAGTCATCAATCCCCGGGAGTGCCAAAAACCAATGAATCGGCAAGGCCAGTAATATCAAGGAAGATGCGGAAACGGCCATCCCTACGATGATTAATTTCAAGGTTGAATAGCGGTTGATGACCGGAATCAGGACAATCAAGCCAACCACAATGATCAGGGGGTTGATCGAGTTGAACAACCCCAATTCAAAATCATTATACATGGTCCGCAGGTAAAACTTGGGCATCACCAGGTACTGGTGTGTAAAGACCAAGCGCACACCAATCGTCAAGGCCAGGAAGAGCAACAACTTCTGGAAGGTTTTCTCTTTCCAGACCTCCATAAAAATTGCCAGCGGGCGCCGGGTTTCCTCATCCGTATTCACTCGCTCACTTTCCTCAGCGTAGTTATTTTCATCCAGCCTCGTCACACAAATGAATGCAAGCACTGACATAGCGAGACCAAAATCGAGGATCGCCAGGTTACCATTGATCGGGCCGAAGCCGTTGGCAAAAAAGTTCACGACCCTTTCAAAGACAAACGAGGGTAACACCGCTGCAAATGAGGGAAACCCTTTACGGAAGCCGTCAATCACCAGAGCCGCAGCAATGATCGCTGCAACATTCATCATCAAATAATAAAAGTTAAACCCTGTCGCCCGATTCTTTTTGGTCGTAAAACGCCGAATCGCCGTCTTGATCACCGGCCCCATAAAGGCACTCCCCAAAGCCATGATGATGATCGCCGTCTTAACAACATACCCAAGGGTATCGCCTGTCACCAACAAGGGGGAAAAACCAAGCATGGCCCTCGCCGTTCCAACCAATCCAAACGCAATGTAAAACGATTTTTTAATCCCGATCGTGTCGCAGATCGACCCCACAGCAAAAGCAAAGGCCGTCACATACAAACTCCAGATTCCGACCCATGCACCCGATGCCACATCGCTGAACCCACAGTTATCCGTAAGGTAAAAGGTCAAAACGGTGATCATTGAAAAAAACGCCAACCCGTCGAAGAACTGGATCGCATTGGTCAACCAGAAGTCCTTGGACGCAGTCTTCAGGATCTTGAACTCCGCAAAATAATCGGTGACAGCTTTAATCATAAATAAGAAGTGGCTCTTTGAGGCCTTGTCATCATCAATCTCGCGACGCTCAAGTCGAGAAATAATCGCAAGGATACACCGGTCACCTTAGGTGACAGATTATCTCAAACAGATCCAAGTGATCTTCAGTAAAACCAAAAGGTCACACCTCCATCCTAACCAGAATACGTGGCTAGAATCCCTGAAGAGGACAAGCTTACAGGCATGCCTACTTCTTGTTTTTTCTCCATTTTTTACCTCCTGCCCCACCAGTGGTTCTGCCGGCATTCGATTGGTTTTCATTGCCAGGAACATCACCTCTGCCCAGCGACTCCAACACACCATGCTTTTCTTTCAAATCGGCAACCATGTTTCGCGTTTCCTCATCTACTAACAATTCCCAATCCTTGCCGTGTGAGACAATGGGAACTCCGGGGATTGATGAACCGGTCGGACGCTGACCGGAACCTCGCTGCAGGTAATCGCCAAGCTCAGCTCGCATTTTCATTGCCTCCTCGATTAAGGTCTTGCGCACTTCGGGCATGTTCACGCTCTTTCTTGATGTCTCGGATTGCGGCTGCTTCAAATCGACAAGCATGGGAGACTGGAGAGCCCCAAAAGCTTTGGTCTTTTCCCAAAAAGGAAGTGAGTCGAGCGTGCGAGGTAAATGCAGTTTCCATTGCCCCATCCTCACCGCCTGCAAACTTCCCGCATTGTAGTAAAAAAATGGAGCACTCGAACTGCGGGCAATAGGTTCGTTTCTAAACAAGGGAGTCAGAGTTACCCCATCATAGACGCGGTCGCTTGGCATGCTGGCACCCATGAGTTCGGTCAGTGTTGGAAACAGATCCATCGCAACCACGGGGGTGTCCGACACTTTTGCAGGAACCTTACCCGGCCAGCAGAGAATCAAAGGAACCCGATGCCCCCCTTCGAGAGTGGTGTACTTTGTGCCACGGTATGGAGCTGAATATTTCGGTGAAACCGGGCCATTATCCGAGCTAAAAATCACAAGTGTGTTATCTGAGATGCCAGCCTCTTCGAGAGCGTGGATCACTTCGCCAATGCCCCAGTCCAACTCTTGCATCACGTCGCCTCTCATTCCGTCTTTCGATGATCCACGCCACTTTGCCCCAGCCTTATACGGTGTGTGCGGGTAGTTATGTGCTAGATAAAGAAAGAAGGGCTCCTCCTTATTTTCCTTAATCACCTTTACAGCGCGTGCTGTGTAGAGTTCGGTCAGTCGATCCAGCGGAGCATCATCAAAGAGCACCTCGTCCTCATCCCAAAAACGGGCATCTAAACGTTTGCTATAGTTGCAAGGAAGGCCGTAATAGCTATCAAACCCATGCTTTTTCGGATGAAACATCGCTTGGGTGCCAAGGTGCCACTTCCCGATCATAAAGGTCTTGTATCCCACCGATTTAAATTGCTCAGCAATAGTGATTTCTTCAGGGTTTAGTCCGAGAAACCAATGCGGCATGCGCGTATAGTTGATACCCATATAGGTCCCGGCACGCTGAGGATATGCACCGGTCAAAAAGGCGGCCCGAGAAGGAGAGCAAATGTTTGCACCGGTGTGAAAGTCAGTGAATCGCATGCCCATTTGCGCCATCTTGTCTAGATGCGGCGTTTTGACTTTTTTAGCCCCATAGCAACTCAAATCAGAGTAGCCTAGATCATCCGTAAGAATAAAAATAACATTCGGCTTCCTCGCCTGAAGGCCATCCCCTGCGGCGGAACCAGCAAGGGGCCAGGCACAACAAGCTAACAAAAATAAGAATCGAATCCCTGATCGCATTGGAATCATATAAGTAAGACACCCAGACATCACCTCTACTTCTTAACCCTGCTCTTCTTTTTTCGCTGAGGTGCAGCCTTGTTCCCGGGAGCGACCCAGCCCAAGCGAGGAACGTCGGCAATCTGTTTGCGGTGTCGGTCCACGGTCTGCTGAAGCTGCTTGACGAGCTCGGGGTGCTTTCTCGCCAAATTGGTACTTTGTCCGAGATCGTTTTCGAGATCATAAAGCTGCACTCTAGGAGCATCAGCCTTCCACTGCCCCTTTTCGACATTACTATTCGCTTGTTTGGTATGGGCTAAAGCCGCGACACCACCGGTTAAATGATGCCCCCATTTTGCGCTGAATCCACCGGGGCCGGGAGCCGGCAAATAGAGCCATTTTTTGGTTCGCACTGAAATATGATTGGAACTATTCGACAGCACGATCAGATCTTTACGAAGCGGCTTTTCATTTCGACCCAGAAATTCATCCAGTTGGCTAATGCTGTCGACCCCCGTTGGGGCCGTCTGTCCTATGATCTCAGCAAATGTCGCCAGCAGGTCAATCTGACTAACAAGGTTGTTTGTTTCTGATCCAGCAGGAACCTTACCTGGCCATTTCACGATGAACGGGACACGGTGACCGCCTTCCCATGCTCCGAACTTATATCCTAGCAGGTCTCCATTGAGTCGGTGCCCAGCTGTCCACGCTTTTTGCCCGGTCATATTGAGCATCCCTCCGTTGTCGGAGGTAAAAATGACCAGAGTCTCACGCCCATTTGCTTTGCCTCGTGCTTCAGCGGCTTTCACCACTTCTCCCACAATCCAGTCGAGCTCATGGACAAAGTCTCCATAGGCACCGCACTGACTGGTCCCCTGAAATCGCTCAGCCGGAGTGAAGGGGTGATGGATATTGGTAGTCATCAGACAGAGAAAAAACGGCTTATCATCCTGCATGTTGATCCACTTGAGTGATTGTTCGGCAAGCTTGGTCCCAATGCGAAAATCATCGTATAGTTCATGCGCCTTTTTTCCCCCGCTGAATCTTTTATCCCCCCCTTTCTCGGGGAGTTTTTTGGCGTAGTTCGGTTTACCTCCTCGTTTGATCGGATCATTGGGGTCCAAACCGACAACCAAGCCATTTTCGGCGAAGACAAAGGGAGGTCCGGAGTTTACCGTCGGAACAATGAAGCTGTAACCAAAACCTACCTCCTTGGGACCGGGGACGAGCGGCTTGTTGTAATCAGCCACACCTTGAGTCAAGCCTAGGTGCCACTTGCCAATGATCGCCGTCCTGTAACCCGCCTCCTGTAGCAGGCTGCCAATGGTCGCCTGATCCGTCGGTATGACCAAGTGCTGATCCGAACCAAGCGGCCCCCATAAATTTACTCTGGACGGATAGATTCCGGTCATCAACCCAAACCGCGAGGGCGAACACACAGCCGAACTCGAGTGAGCATCGGTGAAGCGTCGACCGTCTGCTGCAAGTCGGTCAATATTTGGAGTCTGGATCTTGCTTGCCCCATAACAAGACACATCACCATAGCCAAGGTCATCGGCATTGATCAGAACAATATTAGGTGCTTGCTTCGCCGATACAGAGACGGCAAAGAAAAAACCAAAGCTGAGTAGTTGGATAGATTTCATCATGTTCTTAATTCTTTTAAAACCCCAGGCTCATGGATTGCTGGGCATTGCGTTTATTGATTCGTTTACTTCCCCTCGATCCCACGGCCAAAATAATCATCCTTCCCTAGAGCCCGGGCATTCTCACCACGATATCCACCATCACCCAGGTCTTTTCGCATATGGGCAATCCGCTTCATCAGTCTGGCGACCACTTCGGGATGATCCGAAGCCACATTTTTTGATTCAGCGACATCGCTCTCCAGATCATACAGCGTCACTTCCTCTATAAAAGGGCGGTTCTCCGGGCGCATATGAACCCTCCATTTTTTTCCTAAACCCTGACGGTGACTTTGAGTATGTGGAACATGAAGTTTCCATTTCCCCACTCGAACCGCACGTAGAAACTTATGCTGGTAAAAGAAAAAGGATCGATCCTTCTCCTTTGCTTCGCCATGAAGGAATGCACTCATATCCACCCCGTCAATGACCCGGTCTGTTGGCACCTCGGCACCGGCCAGAGCGGCAAAGGTTGGCAGCAAATCAATGGTCGCCGCCAACTGGGAGCTTTGTCTACCCGGTTTGATGTTTCCAGGAGCTCGGATCACACAGGGGACTCGCAGCCCCCCTTCATAGGTGGTACATTTTTCCCCGCGCAAGGGCTCGGCGTGCCCTCCATGATCTTTCTTGACCCACCATGGGCCATTGTCGCTGGTAAAAACCACGTAGGTGTTTTCGTCGAGCCCCGATTTCTTCACGTGATCAAGCACGCGCCCCACATGATGATCGATTTCTTCAATCACATCCCCGTAGAGTCCGGCTTTTGATTTCCCCTTAAATTGCGTGGAAACGGCCAGCTTGGTATGAGGCATCGTATGCGCAAGGTAGAGAAAAAAAGGTCCTTCTTTATGACGATCAATGAACTGGATCGCTTCATTGGTATAACGTCGGGTCAGGGTGGACAGGTCAGCCTTTCGCTCGATCAATTGATCATCACGCAAGAGATTGACGAAGGCATCATTACTGCCCGGTGTCCAGAAACTCTCATCGAACCCTTGCTTTCCAGGACGTAGATTCATGTCAAATTTTGTCTGGCTGTGGCCTGCCAAATCCCACTTCCCAACCATCCCTGTGGCATAACCGGCAGACTTCAACACTTCGGCCATCGTGATTTCCGCGAGTGCTAATTTAGGGTGCGGAACCTCACCCTTATCCCTGCGGGCGTTACGAAAAGGATAACACCCGGTCATCAGGGCTGCACGTGAAGGCCCACAAACCGTCTGCGCATAGAAATCAGTGAGCATCATCCCCTCTTTGGCCATTTGGTCGATTCGAGGGGTCTTGATATCCGGCGAACCAAAACATCCCAAATCCTGGTATCCCTGATCATCAGTAAAGATGATAATGAGATTGGGCTTACGCGCATCGTCCCCCTGAGCCGAAACCAAAACCATCGGGAGTATGGTCAAAAGAAAACGAAATAGTCTTAGTGGTGACAACACCATCGTTGCATGAGTCATAATCGTGATCAATCTGTAATTCGGTTTGTCATAGTTCGACATCAATTGAACCTCAATGGTTCCCCTTGTCAAACAATGTTTTAATATAATACATCGTATGCGCCCACAAAATAACAGCGATTTTACAAAAAGTGGATCATTGAAGGCTGACGAGCCCGAATCACTTCTATACCAAGTAGCAAAACAGACGGGACGATTGCCGAGATAAATTTCTGTTTTGGCAAGGCGCGACGATGGAATGGTGCGGGCACCATGACTGAGGAGAAACGCAGCCAGAACAGAAATTTATCCGGAACTCTGGTAGACCACGAAGTGCATTTCCTCACAGCCTTAAAACTTTCAATCGTCTCGTCTGTTTTGCGGAGTGGTATTATACAAAACAGAGAACCCTTTTGGCATGCCGCTCCCATACCCGCATCTCCGGTTCAACGGTAGATCGCCCTCAATAAGCTTCACCACTGGAATCATCTGCAAAAAATCTCACCTTTCATCCCTTGCCACGATCATCACGCAGGGACATATTCCTTAAAACTTCTTTCCTGAAAAAACGCCGATCATTTGCAAGTTTGCGAATGCCCTTAAGGTAATACATCCACACCATCACCCCACTCATGAAGACCGTATTTACGCCGCCCCACGACCTACGCCGCCCTTTCTTACTTGCCTGCAGTCTGATCGGATTGAACCTGCCCCCATTACTCGCCACCGAAGGAGTCGGAGCCATCAACGAAAACGATTCCAACACCGAGAAATTCAGAGTGGTCTGGGTAGCGGACCCCAGCACCGAGGCTATCGTCAGCTGGAAACAAACCCAGGGAGCCCCGGGTATCGTCCACTACGGCAAAACCGATAACCAACGCAAACACCACCTCTACCCGAACTCAATCACCCCTCACCGAGCCGAAACCGTCGCAGGTGGCCAAAACTGCTTCGCCCGCCTGAAAAACCTCAGCCCGGACACCCAGTATTTTTTCTGCATCAAGGACAAAGCAGGCGTCAGTCGTAGGCTGAAATTCCAAACCGCACCCGCCACGCCCCAAGCCTTCACCTTCATCGCCGGGGGAGACTCCAGAAACAATCGCAAGGTCCGCACCGAATTGAACACCATTGCCTCACGCCTCAAGCCTCTGTTCATTGCCTTCACCGGAGACATGGTGTCCACCGACAGCGATCAACGCTGGGACGCCTGGTTTGACGACTGGCAACATGTCATCTCTGATGACGGCACCATCATCCCCATCATCCCCCACCGCGGAAACCACGAAAGGCAAAAAGACAGCATCCACAAAGTCTTTGATTCCCCTAAAGATGTCTATTTTGCCCTCAACATCGGAGGAAACTTACTCCGATACTACACACTCAACAGCATGCTCCCGGCCAACGGAGAGCAGGGAAAATGGCTGGACAAGGACCTGTCAATCCACACGGCTAAGGTCACGCACACGATTGCCGGATACCACCACCCGATGCGCCCCCATGTCTCCAAAAAGAAAGAAGGTGACAACCCCTACCACTGGGCCCCCATCTTTTACCGTCACGGGCTGACGCTCGCCATCGAATCCGACTCCCACTGCATGAAGCGCACCCTGCCAATCAAGCCGGATGTAAATGGCGACGAGGGCTTCAGCATCGCTCGAAACGACCCCAAGGCTCAAGTCTATATCGGAGAAGGCTGCTGGGGCGCTCCACTGCGTGGCGCTGACGACGCCAAATCCTGGACGCTCGACTGCGACAAGTTCAATGGTTTCGACTGGATCCACGTCACCCCTGAAAAAATCGAAATCAAAACCATTCGCAACGCCTCTACCGGAGCACTCAAGGTCAAGCCCATCGACCCCTCAGAGCCGTTCTCCACCCCCGAAGGTCTGGAACTCTGGCAAGCCAAGGGCGGAGAAGTGCTGACCATTCCGGCGAAACGCTAAAAAAATCCAAACGCCCCCCCGGATGAGCAAAGCCGTAAACATCACATCCCATCTGCTGCATGGCCCATGGGCCGGCAAGCATGAAGGATGCTGGAAAAGCCGCTTTCCCAATGTCTGGCTTGCTGTGCTCCAGCTCTGCACCACGCTTACCCTCCTTTCCCGTGGTTGGCTGATGTTTCGCTGGGACAGCCATATCCGGGGCCTCTGCTGGAACGAAGAGTTGCTGACGCCGTGGATCGAACAATACACGGACTCCAGCTGGGATGATTATGCCCTTCATTCCGATCCCTATATCACCAGCAGCATCGAATGGCTGGGGATCACACTCATGATCATCAGTGGTCTCTGTCTACTTCTCCGTGTTCCCAAATTGGCATGGCTGAAATGGAGCCTCGTCCCCGCTTTCCTCATCATGACCCTGGACGCCTTTGGCAATCTTGCAGACAAAGATTACGACGCGGCGATGGCGATGGAATACGCCTTGCAAGTGGGCACCCCACTGGCCCTGCTCATGGCACTGACACGACACAAGTGGAATAGAACCTGGGGCTGGATCGTCAGCCTGTTGGCTGCCTCCTGCTTCCTTGGCCACGGACTCTACGCCGCAGGGCACTTCCCGCTCCCTTGGAGTTTCCAGACAATGAGCATGACCATCCTTCGCGTTGATGAGGAGCAGGCGAAAGCATTCCTCTACCTTGCAGGCGTGCTCGATTTCATCGTAGCCGCAGCCATTCTGATTCCTGCGCTACGGAGACCCGCACTATACTACATGATCCTATGGGGAGGTGTGACCAGCCTGGCCAGAGTGCTGGCCCACTATAACCCGGCCCTGAAATACAACGGTCTCGACCCTTGGGTAGCTGAAATGCTCGTTCGGTCTTCCCACTGGCTCCTCCCACTCCTCATACTCGCCTTGTTACCGTCTTATACCAAGCAGTCAAACAGACGGGACGATAGCCGAGATGAATGAGTTCTTTGGTAAGGCGCGACGAAGGAATGGTGCGGGCACCATGACTAAGGAGAAACAAAGCCAAAGGAGTCATTCATCCGGAACTCTCATGGATCACGCAGTGCTTTTCCAAATACCTCAAGAACGATCAATCGTCTCGTCTGTTTTGCGGAGTGGTATTATCAGAGAGAACGCGATCACGACCCATCAACGCAATAAGTGAGCCCCATCAAGCTGAGCAGCGAACGGCCGAATCATCGACCGTTCCGGGGAGGGACCTGTTCAGTCGCGGGTATTTCATTTCGTAACAGGCTGCCTACTTTACCTGTGAGCCAAAGGTAGTGATCGCTCGGAAACCCTTGATAGGTCAGAAAACGACTCTCACCCTGCGGTGGCTTGTTGGAACACTTGAAAATCGCCGTGCCCTCATCGATTTCATCGAACATCGCCACGTAGAGCATCTCTGCGCCCGCCTGTTTGAAAGACCTTGCCTGTGACCACAAAAACTGCCCTCCAAGCCGTGGAATCTGATCCAGCTTTGCACCTCTGCCTCGGGCCTTCTGCAGGTTCTGCCAACTGAATCCAGGAAAGACCACGGGAAGATAATCGAGCCGGTTCTTCTTCACCCAATCGATATCGGGCCGAACCATCGATTCCGCATGGAGCTTCGCTTGTTGCGGAGTCCGGTATCTTCCAACCGTCCACGGGCTCACAATGTCAGCCTGCGAGAGGATCCGGTGTAGCTTCTCATCCTGAACCGAGTCTCGACTCAAATTTCTCCAATGGGTAGGCACCCCAAGCATGACCGCATTTCCACCGTATCGTTTGTCGGTTTTGAGAAAATTCACCAACTTCTCACACTCCGACAGGGTGTATTTCCGATCATCACTGAAGCCCACCCCCCAGACAGCAACCACGGGCTTCCCCTTATGACGCTGGTACGACTTATCCCCGGTGATCTTCATCCTGTCGATGAGCTGTTTCCAATCTTCAATCACCAACTTGTCGATCTCCCCGGGCTGAAGCCCCGAGAGATCATACATCATCGCCCAGCTCCTACCATGCAGGTTGGCGCCGGCCTGCACATTCGCCGTGACCACATTCCGGTGATGAAGACTCTTCGCTTGCCTAAGGGCTGAACCAAAACGCTGCAAAAAAACACCATCGATTTTATACTCCTTCATCCACTTAAAATGCCTCAACACCGTGTTGCGCTTATACGAGCTAAAAACATAAGCCGTATCTCCATTGGGATGATGAAAGCGGGTTGCAAACTTCTCGTCTGCTGCCAACTCTCGAACATCCGGCCATAGATCAATCGTACAATGGCCAGGCTCGAAAACCTTGTGCCCGTTGTGCCCCCTGTGACCTGTCCCATAATGAACCCACCCTCTACCAGAGCCATCTCCCTTGGCTGAAAACCACCCTTGATAACCACACATCACCTTACCCTTGAGGGTGGTCACATCCACCCCGGCATGATGCTCGCCAGTATACGGCTGCATCCGATCCAGAACCTCCTGGCGGGTTTCGCCACCCTGCCCCTGAACCACAATCGGAAAAAATCCAAACAACAGCCCAAGTTTGAATACCACTCTCAGCCGATCCTTCATTTCCCCAACCCCCTCTTCATTCAGAGAACCCCTTCATATGCTCAGCCGTGATTGGCTGCCTGGGTTGCCCATTGTATTTCCACGCCACACTGAGGTGATCATCCCCGCCTCCTTCTTTATAGAGAATTTCAACATAATACTCCTCACCTTGCTGCAAGCGAATCGTCGCCGATTTTTGAGATGGGTTGGCATCATACGCGCGTTCAGACGTCCAGCCGTTCACATACGCTATCCGCTGCTTGTTTGCAACACCCGAGTCGGTAGAAAGATAGAGATCCGACATATCATCCGAGGCTATCCAGAAAGTATAATCTGCGGTTTCTGGAGCAATGATCTTACCCCGGATCCTGACGCCATAATTACTCCCGATGTTTGTCGGAATTTCGGAAACCGACATCGAGGAAGTGTAGCTTGGCTCCGTTCCTGCTAGAATGACATTTTGCAGGGAGGTAATATCAGTCCCGCTGACCTCCGTCCACACTTCCTTGAACCACTGGTGCTCAGGCTCAATATAGCTCGCGGGGAGGCAGCGAAGATGTTCAGCTCCAATGATGGTGAAGTCAGTAATGCTTGGTGTTTTCCAAGCCACGGCACAATGGCCGTCGCCTCCTCCTTCTTTATGCAGAATTTCGACATAATACGCCTTCCCAGCCTCAAGTTGCAAGGACGTCGATGTTTGGTCCCCTGAAGACGAAAAATTCTGATACCCGGTCCACCCAGCGACAAAGGCAATTTTCTCAGCGTTGAATGGTTGTTCATCACTCGACAGCCACAACTCACATTGGTCATCCCCGGAAATGGCAAAGGTATGTTCACCACTTTCACTTGGAACAATATACCCCCTGGTCCTCTCCAAGTAATTCGACCCGAGATAATCGTATCGTTCACCCCCAAACCAAACAGCCTGACTCGTGGTCATCAGGCGCCTACCATTCGGCGGCTTCTGATCCATGACGGAGCGCGCACCGGCAAGGCTAGAGCCGGAAACCCCCGTCCACACCTCATGATACAGATAGCCGTTGTATCCAGCCAGCAAAGGATGGTAACGCAGGGAATATTCAGTCATCCCGGAGTTTTGAAAAATACTGGCAGATGTTAGATAGATGAGATAACGGGGAGCGCCTCCGGGAACAAGAGTGTATTCCCTGCTGTCAGGGGAACTCGAATACTCAAAAGGAAAATAGGAAAAACCAGGGGTTTTCACATCCAAATCCAGAGGTATCCCATCTCCATTGTAATCCATCCATCCTGAATGAACCGTAGCCCCTATTCGTACAAAATGCTGGCCTTCCATAACGGCATCCTTTTTTCGGTAAAAGAATTCAGATCTCCCGGACGGAAGTAGATTCGACCAAGTATCGGAATTCGCGATGTCCCAGAACTCCGCCACCGGCTCCTCGTTACTTATACAATACATCCGAGCACCAGCTAACGTTCGGAGGTCAGGCAACACAACATAGAGATCGTCTCCCCTCACCTCAGTCTCAACAATGGGACGGCAGTCCGGAGTTAAAGGATCTGAACCAAACACATACTCAGAAAAGTTATAAACCCCATCGGCATCCCAATCACCGAACAAAGGCTTTCCTGGTCGATTATAAAGCCCTTGATCCAGCACATACCGATCAAATGCCGTTGGAGGAACCCCCTGAACAAGACACATGTCATTGTTCCACATGGTAGCATCCCAGATATCATCTAGTGCCATAGTCGCCAGGCGCGCCGAATGCTGGCGAGATGGATCATCCCACTGGATATAGCAATAAAGAGCATATAGCAAATGGGCGGAAAGATGGTCCGCTCTGTCAAAAGCCGAAAACGAAGGTGGCTCTTTCCTCGAAAAAAGATCATAGCGTGAGAACAAATAATCGTTGGCTTGCCATGCTGCGACGGCAAGCGGGTTCCGTGGGTGGTCAAACTGCTGGGACACCAGCTCTTCGAAAACCAGATTGGTTTCTCCTGCGGTGATACGGGCCATCCATTCGGCTTTTTTTCCCTTGGCTTGAGCCCGTTCGTCAGCAGTCGAAGGGATGGTTCGAGAAAGAAACCAATCGAAGACCTCCCGCTGAACCCACTCCGGAGAAGCCACATGCCCCCCGGGAAAGCTCCAATCTTTGATGTCTGCGGTATCCAGCCACCTCTGCATGTAATTTCGGTCGTAATACAACCTGCCATTTGCACCGGCATCCGAGTCCCCGTTGGCCCGGGCAACCAATAAGCCGGGGACATAAATATCCCTTTGAGGGTCATACTGGTCACCCAGCCAGCCCCCCATCCCAAACACCCCCGCAATCAATGGCGCATTTTCCTTGGCCGCATTATAGGCAGTCCATGCGCCGCCAGACATCCCGGATGCAAAAATACGGTTAGGGTCATAACGAAGATGTGCCAGAGCATGCTGATACACCGAATGAAACAAGAAAAGTTCCCCCTGATACCCCTGACCGTTTTTACTCTGCGAAACACCAACCACGATCCATTGTTTTTCTTCCGCGACGTTTTTGAAATGATTGACCATCCCTCCACCGCTTGGTGAATAGGTAAACAATATGGGAAACACCGCATCAGCAGCACCATAACCGGAAGGTAAATACAGGTCGTAATACGCCATGGTATTGGGTACCATCACTGTTTTATGTTCCCCCGCCAACACCCCGAGATCAGCCGGAACATCCACTTTCAAGCTCACCGGACGACTTTCACGTTGTCCCAGCGGATTGGAAACCATGACCCGATAATTTCCAGCATTGCTCACTTCCACATCTTGAAGCAGCAAGGTGTCTGTCACCTGCCCCGGGAGCGGAGAAGTCCCCAGATACCACTGGTATGAAAGGTCATCACCCTCAGCGACAACATAAGCAGCAAAATCCTCTCCAACAGATACAGGATATGCTCCGGACTGGTTGACTATCTTCGGCGGGAAAGAGGGGGCGGCAAAACCGGCACCGAGCGAAATCAACAAACCAACAAAAAGCGTCAGATATTTCACGGTTCCCAACATGAATAAGCCATAACAATTAGCAAGTCCAATACTCGAAAGCCTATCCGGGCAGACATAACCGGCGATGCCGCAAGCTCAATGTTCTCACCCTCGATGGTTCCTGACCATTGCTGATGCCTCTTGCCTCACCCATTGCCTGAGCGCCTCCGGAGCCAGCACCTTGGCATGACGCCCCCAACCCAGCACGAGTTGACGCACCTCCTCGATGTTGCCTAGCTGCATCCGCAACTCCACACGATCACCCAAATCATCGAGCACCTTCGTCTTCTGCGTCGGATGCCACAAGCGCTCCTGCACAATCCGGGCCACCCAATCCGTCACTTCCACCACCACTTCAACCTGCCCTTCGTCGTTGTGATCCCAGACGCCGATACTGCCGCCAAGATGTTTTCCTATTTGAAAATCCACAGGTCGTTCAAAGGTCGACTTCAATACCTTCAGCCCCCTGATCCGCTGAAGGGCGAACGTGCGTAACCCCTCGCGCCCGACATCGTGGCCGATCACATACCAGCCGCCACCGATCTCCCCCACATGATACGGTTGGATACGACGCTTACTTGATGTCGCAGCCCCCACCTTGCGATAAGTAAAACTCAACTCTTGCTCGTTCAGCACCGCTTCGGCAATCTTACCAAACATCGTCAGATCCGTATTGACCACCCCTGGCTCCTTTACAGAAAACGCCCGATCGAGATCCCGCCAGTTCATACTCACCTTCCCTTCCAACATCCGGGTGAGCTTCTCAAATGCAGGACTCAAGGCCTCCGCCAACTTCGTCCCCGACACACTCCCAATCGCATGGCGCGCCAAAAACAAGGCCGCAAGGTCTTCCACCTGTACATCGAACACCGGAAAGGAATCGACATCCCCATCCAGTTCGTAGCCATGCATCGAGGCATTGTAGCGGATCGGGATACCCAACTGATCCTGCATATACGTCACATCCCGTTGAATCGTCTTCTGGGTAAATTCCAGCTGTTCAGCCAGCTTCCGGCAATTCGGAAAATCCCCAGCCTTCAAAGCATCCAGGATCTTATAAATCCGCACCATCTGCACCTTCCCACCACCAGTAAATCCACTCATGCTTATCCACTAACATAGTCGAGTAAAACTTCCAACTTCCAACTTCCAACTTCCAACTTCCAACTTCCCAACTTCCAACTTCCAACTTCCCAACTTCCCAACTTCCCAACTTCCCAACTCCCCAACTTCCAACTCCCCAACTTCCCTCCCCCATCTTTTGTCCCACCCCATGCTCTACATTCCAAACCATGAGCACATTCGGCCCCAACGATAAAGTCATCTACAGCGCGCATCCTCCTCAAAACGACGACATCGCAGATCTCGACCTCTCCTGCCCGAGTGGAGTCATCGAAGAAGGAGAAATCTACTGTGTCCAATCGGTTGAGGCCGGGGCCGACGGACTCCCTGCGCTAATCTTAGTGGGCAAACCTCGATTAAGACACAGCCAAGAAGTCGGCTGGAACGCTCGGTATTTTCGCAAGGTTGCCCCCCGGAAGAACCGCACAGCAGCTCAATCAAAACAACATCTACTTGGCCACCCAGTAAAAACATTGGTTCACAGAATTTAGCTCAGTGTTCATTCAACATTCAACATTCTTCAACCTCCCCCCTTCCCTGTCCCACCCCGGAACGTAGGATTCGATCAAACATAAGAAAATAACGGCACATGGCTCCTCATCTGGAGCCATCGTCGTCTCCAGGCAAAATAAAGAAACATAAACAATCAAGAAACCCAACCAACCAAAAACAATCACAAACAACCAAACATCATGAACAAGAAACTTACCGAAATCGCCTATATCCTCGACCGATCTGGCTCAATGGATCCTCTGACTGAAGCGGCCATTACAGGCTTTAACAACTTTCTCAAAGACCAACAGGAAACAACTGGAGAGGCAAACCTCACGCTGGCCCTGTTTGACTACGAGTATCTGCTTCATGCCGACCGCACACCCATCACCGAAGTCCGACCACTCGACACCACAACTTATCAACCACGAGGCAGTACCGCCCTGCTCGATGCCATTGGCCGCACCATCGATAACATCGGCAAACAGCTGGCCGAGACACCGGAAAAAGACCGCCCGGGTAAAGTCATCATCGCCATCTACACCGACGGCTACGAAAACGCTTCGACCGATTACACAGCTCAACAAATCTCAAAAATGATCCGACACCAAACGGACAACTACCAATGGGAGTTCCTCTTCCTCGCTGCCAATGAAGATGCCATTGCTACCGCTGCAGCCTATGGGATCGACCGCAAAAATGCCTCAGCGGTTTCTTACAGTGTAGAGGGCTTCGACTCTTCCTCAGCAAGCTTCTCCCGCAAGATCAGAAGCTCGCGCAACATCATGCAAAAATGCGCTACCCCGGAAGACCTGCTCACAGCAGATGCCGACCTATCGTCCATCATCGAAGAAGAATCGAAAAAACAAAGCTCGCATGATAAGTAATCAGCTGGAGCTTTAGCCCGCTCCCACTGATGGGCGCTACTTTTTGACAGCGGCAATCACGGAGACCTCCACAAGCAGCTCAGGCCGGGCCATTCGCGCTTCCACACAAGCCCGCGCTGGAGCATGCCCTTCCGGTACCCAAGCATCCCAAACCTCATTCATGGCTGCAAAATCCTTCATATCCCGCACATAAACGGTAGCCGATAACATATGCTCACGGTCAGATCCCGCCTGCAGCAGTAAGTCATCCACTTTTTCAAGCATCGTCTCTGTCTGCTCAGCAATCCCCTGGGTCGCGTCTTTACAAACCTGCCCGCATAAATAAACGGTGTCGTTGTGAATGACGATACGGCTCATACGCTGCTTGGTTTCCTGTCGCTGAATACTCATACCCACGAGTTAGCCTCTATAGCCTCAGGAGGAAAGCGCAAACTCCTGCAGTGTCAGACAAGCCAGGGAATAGATTGGGGTGGGTGTCACAGGTTAATCTGGCCTTGCTTAGAAGGCATCGTCTCATCCCATGATAAACTCAAGGATCCGAATCAATTCAGCATTCTCCTCAGCATCCACCCTTCGCAGTGTCTGGATTTTATCCTGAATACCTCCGCGTCTTTTTGGCGGAAGAGATTCACAGATAGAAACCTTGCTTCGCACCGTTTGTCGTATGAAGTCTCTCAAGAGCTCAGACGGAGCCTTTAATAGTTCATCCAAGCCAACATCGACAAACGCCCAGAACGATTTCTTTTCGAGTATACGCAAAAAGCTGATGATCCCGTGCTCTGAAGCGCTGTCGAAAACTTCGCGCAATTTCACAATTTCATCCGCCGACATGATCCGTGGAAGCACAGGAATAATCACAGCTCTGATCTTCCGGTTTTGCGCAAGCAATACCGGCAGGTCAAGCTCGATCATCCGCTCTTCCGCACTAAATGCCAGAGCTCTCAAACAATTCAATTGAATCTGCTTAGCGCCCAGCTTCACCCCATCCAGAAAATATTCCGAGTCCTCACTACGGGCATAATCGGCGATATAATAAAACCGCTCCCCCTCGCTGGCCTTGTACAGGGCATACGCATCCTCCTGGTAAAACTTCTTGAGGTAATACTGCCCGAATTCCCGCAAGCTTTTGTTGGTATCCACCGCCAGAGCGAGCAACTCACTCCGCTCAGGCTCTGTTCCAGAGCGAACCAGAGTATAATAATAACGTCGGCGAACAAAAATAGAGCCATCACCAGCCAATCTCTCTTTTTCGCTTTCTGCAAGATCACCGACCTCAAACCAGTTCAAAAGCTGCAGCCGGTTAAACGGCTCCGGGTCATCCAAGATCCAATGACGAAGTCCGCCGTTGGAATGTATCGACTGCAGAAACAGAAGCCTTCGAAACATCCCCTCAAATTCGAAAAAGCGGGAACGTGGCATCGAATCACATCTTTCCAACAGATTGCGAATCATCGCACGTAAGCCCGGATCCTGCATGAGCCGTTGTTTCCGCGACAAATAGAGGATCAAGCGCTGGTTAGCAAAAACCGCATCCATCGACATCTCGTGGAAATGTTCGAGAATCCACGCCCTTGCAATTGCCTGGAGCTGAGGGACCCAATCGGACAATCGAAGCAAAATCCGGTTCTCGTCCCCTGGCTCAAAGTTCTCAATCAACTCACGAAGACACTTCTCACGTGTGCGACCGGAATAATCGACCGATCCCACCCAATTCAACAATCGCCGAGCCTCTTTCGACAATGGAGCCTGAATATCGCCGTATTCACATGTCCGCCGATCAAAATCATTCCAGAGCTCCTCCATACTGAACTCGTGCGGATCTAGGAGCCTAACTTGCGGTAGTATCTCTCCATGCGGCTCTCGCTTCTCTCTCTGGTGCAGAAAACGTTGAATCATACGATAGATGGCCATCACCTTGATTAACTCAAATAGAGAACCGGTCTGACAACTTAAAACCTCCAGAAAACATCAATGCCATTTGCCCAGCGAAGAGCCGGCCTCAACGCCTGCCCCGGATATTTCATAAAAAGAGTCACGCGATTGTTATCAGCCACTTGTTATAAGGTGCTTAAATCATAAAACATAACCATTCGCTCGACGACAAAATGTGAGCAGACCGAGCTTGAATTTGCAAGCTGCCAAAGCCGTAAAGTTTCCGTTGATTTCAGAGGGGTAGACATCAGCTCGTAAGGTGGACTTCTGCTACTCCGGGAAGTCGAGCGCAAGCTCGACGTGCTTGGCCGTGCGGCAAACTCCTCAATGATCAGGCACGAGAAGCTGACCTGGCTAACTGCTGCAGATCAACTTCTGATGTATACCGCATGTTAAGCATTGAATCAGCGGTCGTGTTAGTCAAGATACAGAAAAGATGGAAAAGCTAAACGAAGGTATTTACGAGAACCTACTCACAGATGAGCTGAGTCAGAAATTAAAAGCTCTAGATCAGAAGCACCGTATTGCTCGTCTTGAAACGCCCGACAAAGCGCTTACGGCGGACTATTTGACCCGCTCCCTAGCTGAGCACATCAAACGCTCACTTCATATCGTAGGTAAGGCGAAAAACAACGAGCGGGAACGCTACGAACTGGCAAATCGAATTCTTCAAACCATTAGCGAATACGACGAATCATTGGATTTCCTCAGTGATCAGCATTACATGGATGAGGAAAAGAATTTACTCACTGAAATATCTGAGCCTGACACAAAATCAATAGTTCGCCCATCCACACCACTTGCCTCCCCTTCGCTCTTCACCGGCTCCTCTGGCAGCCCCCAACTCGGCAAAGAACTCGAACTTGAATTAGAAAGTGCTGATCGAGTCGACATGCTTGTTTCATTTATTAAAACCGCAGGAATCAACCTGCTCTACCCCGCCCTCGAAAAATTCACTCAGCGTGGAGGAAAACTACGTATCATCACCACGACGTATCTCGGGGCCTCAGATCCAGCCGCAATCCATAAACTCAAAAGCCTAGCCAACACCGAGATAAAGGTTAGCTACGACACCAAGCATTCACGCCTGCACGCCAAAGCCTATTTCATTCATAGAAATAGTGGCCTTTCATGTGCCTATATTGGTTCGGCAAACATCTCACATGCGGCGATGACGAGCGGTCTGGAATGGACAGTGAAGCTCCCGATGCAGGAGCTGCCCGACCTCTTCCGTCGCTGTGAAGCACAATTCGAGAGTTACTGGGAATCCCCATCGTTCAAAGCCTACCACAATGATGATTTTGAATATCTTGTCGAGGCGACTCGGCGCGAAAAATACCCCACAGCTAATACAACCACAAAGCTTACGACCTTCACACTGAGACCTTTCGAGCACCAATCTATTGTGCTCGATGAACTCGAAGAAGCCCGAACCCAAAGAGACCAGTTCAGAAATCTTGTCGTCGCGGCGACAGGCACAGGGAAGACCATGATCGCTGCCTTTGATTACCTAAGGCTCTGTGAGGAGGGTAAGCAAAGGCCCAAACTTTTATTTCTAGCCCACCGCAAAGAAATTCTAGAACAAGCACAAGATTCATTTCGCCAAGTTCTCATCGATGGCGATTTTGGAGATTCGCTCTACGATGGACGGCAACCGGCAAAACACGACCACCTCTTCTGCTCAGTCCCTAGTTTTAACTCACGGAGCTTAATCACTGAATTTGGTCCCAACTATTGGGACATCGTCATTCTCGACGAAGCGCATCACGGCAAAGCCGCCAGCTACCAAAATATTCTACGCAGCCTCAACCCCAAAATCCTTCTAGGACTAACGGCTACCCCTGAACGAACCGACGGCTCCACTATCGCGGAAAATTTCGATTCCCCCTTAGCTTCAGAAATCCGACTTCCTGATGCACTGGAAAAGAAACTTCTTTGTCCGTTCCATTACTATGCCGTGAGCGACAACGTGGATTTCTCATCACTATCATGGAAGCGTGGAAAATATGACCAGACAGAACTTAACAACCTTCTAACGGGAGACGATCTGAGAGTCAGCCTCATCATCAAAAAAATCATCGAGTATTTACCATCCCCGCTCGATCCTGATACATTTGATCACCTTCATGTCAAAGGCCTAGGATTTTGTGTTTCACAAGATCACGCACACTTCATGGCAGACCGTTTCAACGCAGCAGGAATACGAGCAACAGCCCTTGACTCAAACACACCAGCTGATGTGCGGCGCTCAGCTAGAAATGACCTTAAGTCTGGGGCAATCAACTTCGTCTTCACCGTAGACTTATTCAACGAAGGCGTTGATATCCCGTCCGTTAATTGCCTGCTATTTCTACGCCCGACTGAGAGCCATGTTATCTACCTTCAACAATTCGGCCGTGGCCTCCGTCATAGTAAAGATAAAGAACAGGTCACCATATTGGACTTCATAGGAAAAGAGCGCAAAGAGTTCCGATACGACCTCAGACTCAAAGCGCTCCTACCAGGGAAACGAAACGATCTCACCAAAGAAATCGATGTGGGATTTCCCCATCTCCCCGCAGGTTGCTCCATTCAGTTTGAGCGAACCGCTAAAGAGCGTGTCATCAGGAATATTCGCCGAACCTATAACAACCCAGACATCAGAGTCGACGAAGCATTTTCCGAATGGAAAGGGAATCAAGCACCTAGTTTTAAAGAGTTCATTCATCGTAGCGAAGAAATACCAACGGAAATTCTTACCCGTAAATCATGGAGCGACTGGAAGGAGGCGTCTCAATTCCAAACAATACCGGAATGCAACGGTCGGGCTCCCGAGCTTCATTCACTCGCACGCGCCAGCATGATCACCTCTCCGCGCTACCTACAACACCTGCATGACTTACTCTATGCATCAACCGCCCAGCTTCAAGAGCTCGTCAAAAATCCATACACACCATCCGCATATTACCTGCTCTGGAACAAACCCAGTAAGGTGACCGGATTCACCAGCTACTTTGAGGCATTTCGCCTACTCAAAGAAAACAAAAGATACACAAGCGACCTCTTAGAAATTCTCGAATATGCCCGAAGCAATCAAACCACGCGAGTTCAAGTTTCACTTCCCTTCCCCAGCCCGCTCGAACTCCATGGGCAATATACCATGCGTGAGGTTTCATCGGCATTCGGCAAAGCCAGTCTAGAATCATCAGGCCCTGCAGGAACAGGCGTCATCCCAGTCAAAGAACTCAAGCTCTATCTCCACTTTGTCACTTTTGAAAAAAACGAAAAACTATTCTCCGAAAGCACCATGTATCGCGACTACCTCAGCTCTCGCAGCAAACTCCATTGGGAAAGCCAGTCAAATACCAGCCAAGCAACACCAACGGGACAAAACTACATCCATCATCAAGAACGAGGCTACACGGTTCTCTTCTTCGCTCGCCTCCGCAAGTCCGAAGGAAGACTCACCAGCCCATTTACCTACCTTGGCCCAGCGCAATTTATCAGCGCGAAAAGCGATCGCCCCATCGAAATGGTATGGGAACTCAACCATCCAGTCACACATTCATTTTTTCATGAGGCCAAGCTGGCTGCAGGGATTGCTTAAAATAGCGCCCTGACATCACGGACCATCACTCCAAACATCTATGCGCGGAAACAGAATCAGTGTAGATTCCAGTTGTTGCAAATTTTACAACAACTGCGCCGAAGTAGCGCTCCAAGAAGCTAGCAGCATCCAGTAATTCGGAATTTCCGAATTTCAGTAGCTAGTGGCATGTCGAGATTCCCGACACACCACTCCCCACAGAGCCACTGAAGGAAAAAACAATGTAAACCCGTCAGACTCTACAACCTGAACGTCATTATTTGCGTCGGCTACCGAGTGTGATCCCAGCGTGATCTGAGCCACCAAACGCCTACATGAATACCTGCTCAAAAATTTTCCCATGGCTGACCATGCGACTCAAAGAAGCTGGAAACTCAGAATTACTACATACCAGCACACTAAAGAGATATTTTCAGAAGGTGCACTCGAAGAAATCTCAACTGTTGCACAATATACAACAGTTCAAAATGAGGACGATCGAGAGGTAACATGATCCTCAGGGCTCTAGAATGTGGACGTTATTATCTCCGTAGGCTACCGCCTCTTGCCAAGACCCAGTAAAAAGAATCCGGAATCAGCTGGAAACTTGAACCTGGAAAATTCAAACCCAGCTCAGTCGCCCACTACCTTCTTTTTGAATTTGCCGAGCACGCCAATATTACGCCATTGTCTCTAGACTCTGTGCACCGCAAACACAGATCCGGCTCGAAATACATGGCAGTCTCCTGCCCCTGGAGTGAAATCCTCAACAATCAACCTGCAGTGTAACCGCTCACGCTGACTCAGTTCCTCTCTTCCGTGTATTCAGTGTTTTCCGAGGTAAAGAGCCCCTCTCACGCCAGCCCATATTCCACATCCTCCTCGGCGGCAAAGTGATACTCCATCGACCGACGCTCGATCAGGTAGGGCAACCGTGCTGTGAGAGCCTCGATCTTGGCCACATTGGATAGCTCACATTCCCACACAACCACGACATTCCACCCCTGCTTCCGGAGATCATGGACATTGGCCTTGTCGCGCACTTGATTCTTCCCCAGCTTCTCCCTCCACCACTCGGTCCGAGTCTTTGGCAGCCGAAAAGCAGCACACCCTTCATGCGCATGCCAAAAGCAGCCGTGCACAAAAACCAAGGTCTTCCACTTCGGCAACACGATGTCAGGTTTTCCAGGCAGCCGTTTGTTATTCTGAGCATTGACCGTAAACCGATACCCCAAGCTATGCAGTATTGATCGCACAAGCATCTCCGGCTTGGTATCCTTGCCACGTATCCGAGACATCACCCAGCTACGCTTCTCCTTTGTGAAAACATCAGTCACACCACCACCCTAGACCATAGCCAATATTATCCAAGCTGAACATGGCTCACCGAAGCACCTTCACATAACACCACAATGTCTCATCATACGGCACATCACTATTTCGAGCACCTTCATTTCAATCTTGAAGCAAGCGCTGAGCTTACATCATAAATATCGGCATTTTTGGTCTAGTTTTTGGTCACACACTCCAAGCAAACAGACTCAAAATAAGCATAAAAAAGCCCCCAATCCCTTATGGAATGGAGGATGGAGCCACTGGCCGGAATTGAACCGGCGACCTATTCATTACGAGTGAATTGCTCTACCCCTGAGCTACAGTGGCCTTAAAAGGATGCGAGCCTGGTTTGACGGCGCGCGGCCATGTATTTAGCACAGAAAATGTATGAGGCAAGCCCAAGATCGCTCAATCCTCGGATTCAAGCATCTTATCAATTTTGGTCACCAGTTTGTGCGGACAGCGGCCACGCTGGTACTTGTTCCAAATCACCTGACGTAATTTTTCCAGCAACTCACGGGGAATGGGGTCATAGCGACTCCACCCCTCGTCACCTTTCAACTGGGACGCCAAACTCCAGCATCCTGCATGATATGTCGCCCGGAACAGCACCTGGCCATCTTCAGAATCTTCACGCCACTGATGTTTTTGCATGCCGTTCTTATAGCCCGTTTCACCCCTCTTGCCTACCGGAATCAGCCTGATCTTTCCACAAATACGAGTGCTCCTCAGCCAGAACCTTCGCACCCCGACGCAGTTGCACCCGCCAAGCCAAGACCCGACCACCAACACGGTAATCCTCACCGGCGATTTTAAACTCCACCCTGCCCGACTCCTCCTCACCCGGAACCGTCCGACTCATGCGGATGATCTTGGATGCGGTAGCGGCTTGCTGATAATCCATCACGACTTCGAGATCGCCACCACCCACCTGGTCGTTCTGCCAACTGACGGTGTAATAATGCCCCAAACGGGCTTTGCGCTCCTCCATCGTCACTGCGCCTCTCAACCGATAAAGCTGATCACCTCTGGCCATCTCCGACTTATCGTCCACAGGATCCACATCCTGCAAATGAAAATGTCTGACCGTCAACAGGTCCGGTTCTTGGTTTGAGCATGAGCTCAGGACAAACGCCCCGACAGCCAAAACCTTAAAAGTATTACTCAACTTACGCACACGCCCAGTTAAAGCTGATTCACAAAAAAACCAATATCGAAATTTCCAAATCGCCATCTGCAGAGAATTTGTCTATCATCTTTCGCATGGATTCCACCGTCGCCACCCGTCTCCAACAATTTATTCAAACCAAAGGGCTGCGCAATACCCCCCAACGCGACGCCATCGTGGAAGCCATCTTTTCCTCGGACGAACATTTTACCGCGGATGAACTGTGGGACCGCATCCGAAAAACCCAGTCAAAATCATCAAGGGCGACGGTCTACCGCACCATCTCACTCTTGGTCGAGGCTGGACTCCTGCATGAAATCGACCTCGGGGACGATCAGAAAACCTACGACCCCAACTTTATCGACAGCCCGGCACACAACCATCTGGTCTGTATCGATTGTGGTAAGGTGATCGAGTTTGAAGACGACAACATCCGCCTGCTCAACGACTGCGCCGCTCGTCGACTCGGGTTCCGAGCCTCCAAGCAATCGCTCAAAATTGAGGCCTGCTGCGAAGCATTACGCCTCCACGGGCGCTGCGACAACCTGATCGAAGCCCGCATCCAAGGCAAGCGCCTGCCAAAACACCGGTAGAGGGCATCACCGCCATGCGGCTGTCTTGCGACCCCTTGCTCAACTGGCACCTCCCCTGCCCAACTGGCACCCTTTCACCTCAAACATCTTGGAAGCCGCTCCTCCAAAATAGCCGTTCAAATGGCGTTATACCACTCCGCAAAACAGACGAGACGATTGATCGTTGTTGAGATATTTGGAAAAGCACTGCGTGATCCATGAGAGTTCCGGATGAATGACTCCTTTGGCTTTGTTTCTCCTTAGTCATGGTGCCCGCACCATTCCTTCGTCGCGCCTTACCAAAGAACTCATTCATCTCGGCTATCGTCCCGTCTGTTTTACTACTTGGTATTACGTTTAAAACCGTTCGCTATCACCTCTGCGATTTTTTCGTTTACGCACGGAACGGCGCCCACCCTGTGCGCCCCTCAGAGGATCAAATACGGAATCCATCCCAACGGATTTAATTTCCCATGCTGTCTGCATCAGCTCTCCCAAACGTCCATTGGGAAAGCCACGCTCAGAGAACCACTGCAGGTATTCTATAGGCAAATCCATGATCGGGATGCCACGCGGTGGAAACTCCCCGGGGCCAAAACGGCCAAAGGGCATCGACACCTTGCCGATTTCCTCCAGCAGCTCACGGAAGTCTTCACGTTCACCGTCGGAAAACTCCATCACCACTAAGCGCCTTACGCATTGCTTGCCTTTTCAATCACTGCGTAAGCGTTGTGATTATGAATCGACTCAAAATTCTCAGCCTCTACACGATACCAGGTGATATTCTCCTGGGCATCAGAACGAGCGGCAATGTTACGAACCAGATCCTCGACAAAGACCGGATTTTCATACGCCCGCTCTGTCACGGCCTTCTCATCAGGGCGTTTCAGAAGACTGTAGAGTTCACAGCTTGCCGATGCCTCCACGAGGTCAATCAGATCTTCAATCCAGATCGGGTCCTTTGAACGCACCGTGTACGTCACCTTCCCCCGCTGGTTATGCGCACCATATTCACTAATCGCCTTCGAACATGGGCAGAGCGTCGCAACCGGGACTTCCACCGTCAGGGCGAAATCCGCACTTCCTTCAACATCAACCTCAATTTCAAAAACGACTTCATAGTCCATAACCCCGGGCATACGGGTAACCGGGGCCTCCTTAGTCCGGAAAAAGGGAAAGCGGAATTCCACATGCGCCTTACGCGCATCCAGCCTACCCAGCAATTCATTTGGGATTGCGGTGATTTCCCTGACATCGAGGCAGTTTCCGTGTGAATTCAGCACCTCGACAAAGCGACTCATGTGCGTGCCCTTGAAATGGTGGGGCAAATCCACAGCCAAGGCCGTTGTTGCGATGGTGCGCTGCGTGCTGCCGTCTTTATTGCGAACCTCCAGAGGAAATCGCAGCGCCTTCACGCCCACGCGATCAATCGCGATATTCCGATCATCAAACTCGTTCTGTGTATCCTTTAGCTCCTGCATGGTCTTTCCAGCTCTCTCGTTCGCCTTCTCTTTAAAAATGATTCGACAAAAAAAGCCTGCCCGGAATCATCGGACAGGCTTGAAAATGATCTAGATCACTTCACCTACAAATTAACCGATGAGGTTGCAAGCGCGGGCGCGTTTGATCTCACGGGTGATCTTACGGTGAAGCTTGGCAGATACGCCGGTCACACGACGAGGAAGGATCTTCCCGGTCTCGGTGGTGAACTGCTTCAAAAGCTCAAAGTTCTTGTAGTTGATCTCAGCTTCAGGAATGTCGTGACGACGGTGTGGCATCGGACGGTTTGCCTTCCAGTAAGCAATACGACGTTCCTTGTTCTTTGGAGTAGATATCGAGGACATGATAAATGATTGGGTAAATAATTGAATCAGAGCAAACGGACTATCGAAGCTCGCGGTGCAGAGTGCGACGACGCAGGAAAGGGTTGTATTTAACCTTCTCCAAGCGGCCCGGTGTGTTCAGGCTCTTCTTGTTACGGGTAGACGTGTAGCGGGAAGTCGGCTTTCCTTCAGCCTTGGCTTCCGTGCATTCGAGAATGATAATGTCGCGTGGCATGGTTCTGTAGTGGTAAAGTGTCTGGATAAATAGCTGTGAGGCGTTCAAGTGGCAGGCGGTTCAGCGCCTGGCCATCTCTGGAAAAAACCGAACGGATCACTCGGCTTTAGCCCTCGCAGAAGGCGGGGACGCGCAAACTACGCATTTTGGGGCGTTGGTCAAGCAGAGAATCTGAGGAATTGCGATTTTTCTCCTCATTTAGCGCATGGCTCCGCTTGAAAATGTGAAATCCGAACGTGTGCTCTGGGCGCTCTGGTTGTTCTCCTGCTCCCATTTCATCTGGCATTGCACGGTAAAACGGGCAAAAGGAATAGCCTCCAGGCGCTCTTTCGGGATCTTTTCACCGGACATTTCACAGACTCCGTAGACTCCACGGTTACAGCGGTCGATCGCCTGCTCGATCTCATTCAGAGCATCCTGCTCCTTGGCGAGCAGATTCAGGGCAAAATCACGGTCATAGGAATCACTACCAGCATCACCGGTGTGTTGTCCTCCCGCTCCGGTTTCCATGCCGTCCGTGTTCTTCAATGTGTCATGGGTCACCCCATACATGGCATCAAGCAATCCATCACGCAGGTCAAGCAAGCGCTGATGCTGCTTTTTGGCAAATCCCTTGAGTTCGACAGGCTTGACGGGTTCAGCAGGCTTGGCCTCAGTCTTCTTAGCCGCAGCTTTTTTAGCTACGGTTTTTTTCGCTGTCTTTTTGGCTGCAGCCTTTTTCACGGTTTTTTTCGCAGCTTTTTTAGCGGGAGATGTCGTTTTTTCAGTTGTTTTTTTCTTAGCAGCCATGGTTTTGAGAGAATGGAATGATCATTATTCCAGAGGGGATGGATACCCGGCAACAGTCGTTATCCACGTTGAAGGGCGGCAATCGCTAATCGTTATCGACTCCGACTGCAAGCGAAAATTCCAAGATTTATCGACGCCCAATACTCAGCCCAGCCCCTGGCCTCATTCAGGACCCTTTGAAGCTCAGTGCTTTTTGCGAGCCTCATACTTCTTCTTCTCTAACATAACCCACGACTGATCCTGATCGGACAGCTTGCGGAAAGAGGTGGACCCGCGGTTACCATCGGGATCGATCAAGGTAACTTTCCCCGGCTGAAAGCGGTATAATTTGGCAAAGGTTTTGCGACCATCCCGACTGGTCCACATCCGGTAGCCTTTTTTTTCCAATTTTTCTCTCCAGGCACCGTAGTCGTCGGCGGCTTTATTGACATCCCCCTTCATTCGGCCCCAGTAGTAATCGGCATATCCTGGTTTGAAACCACGGTATCTGGCTTCCACAGCCCCCCTCGGAGATAGGATCAAGACCGTTGGGTGACCTTTGACCTTGTAACGTTTTTTAAGGTTCTCAATGTACTTAAGCTTGCGCACCCCAATGTCCCTCCCCCGTTCTTTCGAGGGGATCGAACTGTCCACCCGCAATCGGACCACACTCATCGAAGCCCAACCATCAAAATCCCCATGGGAGAATAATTCATTGCTCAGCTTGCGACACAATGGACTGTGCTGGGTGTCGGTAAACCAGATCAACAAGGGCTGCCCGGTATGACGAGATTGCTTACTGGCTTCCACGTAACTCTCGTGCCAAGACTTGTTTTCCGGCTTTTTCCACAGCTCCTCCAAACCGCCGGGCATAGGAACCGAATCATCTTCCGGAGCCCAAACAATATCATCATCCGATACTACTCCGGCAGCAGACACAGAAACGTTTACGTCAGCACCAACTGGTAATACGTCATGCCCCCGAACTTTACCACCAGCTTGTTTATAGGCATCCAAACCCGCCAAGGGGTCATCCTCGGGAGCTGTGGAAGAGCAAGAAACCACCAAACAGGCAAGCAGTAGACTCAGACAAAAGCGCCAGCACATAAAGAAAGAATGCCAAGGAGAACAGACCTTGGCAATCCGCAATTTCCACGCCGTCTATGCAAAACCGAAGAGACTCACCAACTCAATACGAACAAAATCCACCCAAGCACCAGATATCGAAAAGGAACCCACCAACCATGAATAGAGAAGATGACGGAATGACGGGCAGCAGGAAGCGCTGTGCATTTTCAGAATACAGAAATCAGAAAGCGACGTCAGCCCCCTGCCCTATGCTCACAGGTGTAGAAACCATCCCCCCCAGTTAAATGGTCGGACCCAAACGATGTAGGCGGCAATGCCCCCGGAGCGGGTCTCGGGCTAAAAAAACATCACTTTCTTGTGGCAGCGTTCTCGATCCCAACGTATCTCTCAAGGAGCAAATCCGTCACTGCTCAATCCGCAATCCCACACGACAATGTCCAACGCCCCAGACAGCCCGATTCAACTGGATGGTCAGCTTTTACTCGCCGACCCATCGCTGCGTGATGGCATCTTCCACAAGAGTGTGGTCTTTCTTTCCGAGCACAATCTCGAAGATGGAGCTTACGGCTTGATCCTGAATCACCCCACCGAACAAACCGTGGGTGATCTCCTCCCCTCAAACGAATTTCAAGAGCTGAATAACATCCGGGTCTACCTCGGAGGGCCGATTGGTCAGGAGCACCTCACCTTTGCCGCATTCACCTCCACTCAGAAGCAGGTCAGACTCAAAACCAGGATCCCGGCCAGTGAAGCCATCAAACGCTCACAGCAACCCGGAACCCTGATTCGGGCATTCGCCGGCTACTCCGGCTGGTCATCTGGACAACTCGAAAACGAACTGCGCCACAATTCCTGGATTTCGACCAACGCCAATCAGGAACTGCTTTCACTGGACCATGATAAAAACCTCTGGGGCCGCCTCCTGCGAGGCATCTCCCCCTACCACCAGATTCTGGCGGAAGCCCCTGACGATATTTTCTCCAACTAGCCCCCCCGGGCTAGAAACTTCTTGAGCCCACCTCATGCCGGGTTGCCCGCCCTTCAGGACAAAAGCAACCTCTTAATAACGCTTCCAAACCGAAGGCATAAACAACACCAGCATCGCATAAAGCTCCAGACGTCCTAGGATCATCAGCAGGGAGAGAAAAACCTTGGTCACCGGCAGTAAATGGCCAAAGTTCTCCGCAGGCCCCACCTCTCCAAACCCGGGACCAATATTGGCCAAGGTAGCCACTACGGCACCAAAAGCGGTGATCATGTCCATCTCGTTCGACGCCTCAACCAAGGCCACCAAAAAACACGAGATCAATATAATAAAAGCGTAGAGGGAAACAAATACCATCGTCTGAGCCCGGTCATTCGCCCCCAAGGCATTGCCATTGACATGCATCCGGAAAATCCGATTCGGACGGAATGCTTTCACAATCTCAAACCGGGCCGTTTTGAGAAACACGATCAGGCGACTAACCTTTAAGCCACCGGCCGTCGACCCCGAACAGCCACCTAGCAACATCAACCCAGCCAGCAGGATAAGTGCAAACCCCGGCCAGGAGGCATAATCCACGGTTCCGTAACCCGTCGTCGAGGCAATGGATGTCACCGTAAACCAGGAGTGCCGAAGAGCCGTCAAAGGATGCATTCCTTGGGAAGCAGCCACCCCACTACCGATCACCACCGCTGAAGCAAAACAAAGGACGATAAAAAACAAACCCTCCTCGTCATCCTTGAGACGCTTCCACCGCTTGCGAAGCAGCACCACCCAGAATAGGAAGCTGATACTGCAGATCACCATAAACAAGCTCAGCCACAACTCAATCAACCACCCGTTCGTCCAGTGCGAATAGTGGGCAATACTCGCATTATGCGGACTGAACCCACCGGTCGAAACCACCGTAAAGGCATGGCTGATCGCATTGTATGTCGTCAGGCCCATGAGTTTGAGCCCCACCGCGCAGACTGCCGTAATACAGACATAGATATACCATAGCGTCATCGCTGTGTCGCGAATCCTCGCCGTTGTTGCCTCACCAGTTTGAAACGAAGATTCATTGCGAAACAGGGACTTTGACCCCATTCCCAAATAAGAAAGAATGGCAACGAACAAGACCAGAATCCCCATCCCTCCCATCCACTGTGTGACAGATCGCCACATCAAGATCCCCCGCGGCCAGGAAGCAATATCCGTCATCACCGTCGATCCGGTAGTCGTAAACCCCGAAACAGACTCAAACAAGGCATCTGCTGGCGGCAGGCTGGGATCACCGAGCATGTAAGGCAAACTTCCGAACACCCCGCACAACACCCAGCCGAGACCAACCACCACAATCCCCTCACGCCGAGGAATACGATCAATCTTCACAATCCCCCCCAACATCAGCATCGCACCTCCCGCAGCGGTAATCATCGCCGCTAGGAACAAGGGATAGGGGTCATCATCATGCGACAACGAGTCAATCCAGGCAAACAAACCACACGCCGCCATGGCAATGCTTTCCAGCAAGAGCAAGGCACCTAGAAACCGACCTAAAATACGAAAATTCATCTCTCTGATCCGCGCATCAACGCACTAATTTCAGGAATTTCTTCCGCACCTTCGGAGCCACCATCGCATAGATCGTGTCTCCAGGGTGCAGCACATCATCCGGTCCGGGAACGGTGGCATGTAACCCCCGCATGCGGGCGACCAGAATACAGCCCTCGGGCCACTCGACCTCGGACACCATATGTTCTGCGGCCAGAGACCCACTGGTCACCTGAGTTTCGATCACCTCACCGGCTCCCATTTTTTTCACCGTATGGAAATTATCAGAGGTCAGGAAGCGTTCAATTTCTCTCCGAGCCGCATCACGCGGACTCACTGCAGCCAAAACCCCGAAATGACGGCCGCTGCCGCTGATCGCCTTGGCGTAGTCCGCCCGGTGAATCAGAGTCAGACAGTTTTTGGTTCCCAAATCATGCGCCTGTAAACACGACATCACGTTATCCTCGTCACTACCACAAGCTGCCACAAAAAAGTCAGCATCTCCGACCTGTTCCTCTTCCAGCTCAGACAGCACCGTTCCATCCACATTGATCACCGTGGTGTTGGATAACAAACCGGTCAGCTCCTCGGCTCGCTCAGGGTCCCGCTCGAGGATTCTCACCTTGCACTGGAAGCTCTCCAGCATCTGGGCCAAGGAAAACCCATACTCACCACCACCAAAAATCACCACCCGCAAGGCATCCTGGGACCCCTCACCTTTCTGAAGCCGCTGAGCCAACTTCCTCAGCTTATTCGGGTCGCCAAAAATCGTAACCACATCACCCGCCTGCAACGAATCGCTGGCCGTCGGCACAAAATGCTCACCGCCACGGGTGATCGATGCCACCCGGGTCCGCTCAGGAGCTTTGAGCTCGACCAAGCGCTTTCCTACCGCGTCACTGCGCTGACCGATACGAACCTGCTGCAACTCAATCCGACCGCGCGCAACCTCCTCGACGAGCAGGGAGTTCGGGTTCCGGATAAACTTGGAAAGCTCAATCGCCGTCAATCGCTCCGAGCTAAAGGTATGATCCACCCCGAAATGCCCACGGTAATCAAAAAGCCATTCTTCCCGCTGTAGGCCCGGATGCACCCGGGCAATCACTTTCTTAGCATCCAGCTTTTTCGCCATGGATGCCGCCATCAGGTTCACCGGCGTGTCACTGGTCAATGCCAGAAACAAATCACACTCCGCCACGCCGGCTTCCACCAAAAGCGTTGCTCCCGATCCAGAGCCGGTCAGCACCCGGGCATCGATCTGTTGTTCAAGCTCCGCTGCCACCTGTGAATCCCGCTCAATCACCACAATACTATGTGCTTCACGAGACAAGGACAGAGCCAGATGGCGTCCAATTTCTCCAGCTCCTACAATGATAATATTCATACGTGCAGCCTCGGCCGCAGAGCCGTTTTGCCACCCTCTAGCATAAATTGCAAGGATGATCACACCGCCCCCCCAGCACCCCATACAGACTCACCGCACCACCACACTCGTCCTATTACCCAAAGCAATGCATCGACTCCACACCAAGAAAACAACCCCGTCTACATCCACGAAATCTTCCTCCACCTCGCTGCCCCATCGACGACCATTCCGGCCTCTCTAGCCCCTCAATTTTCAACTTATTCACAACTTACTCACGACTTGTTCAGACTCAGCAGGCTCGCATTTTCAACCTAAAAAAAAGCGATTGATTCCATCGCATGTAAAGTTATTCATATCTTACTCATAGTTTATTCACAAAAATGTCCAATAGCTCCGGATTTCCACTTCAAACTTCTCCCCAACTTATTCCCATTCATTTCTTACATTCCCCAGATTGACCTTGCCGGATTTTCCGTTACAAGGGGCTGCACCCATGGCTACCCAGACAGCAGAACCATTCAAAAAACAAAAAAAGGAAGGCCCCGCACTTCAGAAAGCTCCTGAAAACGAGGAACATCAAAGTGCCGCCCGGGCCCTGCCGCATGCAATCGGACCGGAAAAAAGCCTGCTGTCCTCGATGTTCCAGGATCCTCAGGAATACATCGCCCAAGCGATTGAAAACAAGCTCACCGAGGAGCACTTCTACCTACCCGCCCACGGATCCCTGTTTCGTGTGATGCTGGAGTTTTTCGAAAAAAGCCTCCCCATCGAGCTCGTCTCCCTGTCCCAGACACTGATGGACCGAGACCTGATGACCGCGGTCGGAGGCCCCGCCGCCATCACGGAAATCTACACCTACGCCCCCACCCACGCCCACTTCTCCCACCACCTCGAGATCGTCAAAGACAAGTACGTGCTGCGCTCGATCATCAGCCACTGCACCGAAGCCATCTCCCGAGCATACGAAGAACAGGAAGAAGTCGAATCCCTGCTCGACAACGTGGAACAGCAGGTGCTGGCAATCCGGGAAGGCGCGGAAAAGCAAGAAGGGCTCTCGATGGAAATTACGGTCAAACAAGTGCTCGAAACCTTCGAAGACCTAATCTCAGGCCGAGGACAAGGCAACGGATTATCCACCGGCTACATAAAGATCGACGAGATGTCCAGCGGCCTGAAAGCCGGTGAAATGTTCATTATCGCAGCCCGCCCCTCGATGGGAAAAACCTCCTTCGCCATGAACCTGGTCGAGCACATCTGCCTCGACCAAGGAAACCCCGCCATGGTCTTCTCTCTGGAAATGAGCTCCGCCCAGCTCGTCGAGCGTTTACTCTACGCCCGGGCCCGCTTTGCCAAATCCAACATCACCAAAGGATTCAACCCATCCAAAGCCGACCTACTCAACGTCAAAAAGGCAGCGGAAACCATCAAGGACTGTAAACTCTTCATCGATGATACCCCCTCGATCTCCATCAACGAACTTCGGGCCAAGGCCAGACGGAAGAAAAAAGAGGCCGATATCCAGGTCATCGCCATCGATTACCTCCAGCTGATGCGTTCGAACTCCAAACAGGCCCAGAATTCACGGGAACGGGAGGTGGCTGAGATCTCAGCCGGACTCAAAGCCCTCGCCAAAGAACTCGAAATCCCGGTCATCGTGCTTGCCCAGCTCAACCGGGGACCGGAAGGCCGGGTCGGAACAACCGGCGGAGGTGGCAAACCCCGTATGTCCGACCTCCGTGAATCCGGATCCATCGAGCAGGACGCCGACATGGTTGGCCTGCTCTACCGCTCAGCCTATTATGCCGACAACGAAGCCGACCGCAACGAGCGCGACGGCGAAGCCGTCCTCGTGATTGCCAAAAACCGGAACGGCCCGACTGGTGACGTCCCTCTCAGCTTCATCAAAGAAATCATGCGTTTCGAAACTCGTGAGTGGCGCGACGGCGAACTCGAAGGAGAGTAACATCCCGCCTGAAAAGCCGTGCCTCAAGATGTAAAAAAACCGTGTTCAAATCATTTCAGCTGTGATTTAATCGGCCAGCCACGCTCTAGCCATCATTTTTATGGAACTTGATCTCACAGACTCTTCCCTCGATCTCAAGGCCACCACTCCCCGCGAGTTGGAGGAAATCCTCGAAGATCCCTTTGCCATACGCTTCCTTCCCGACTTGGAACGCGAAGATGGAGAGGCCCGCTACTACACCCTTGGGCGCACGGTTCAAGACCGACACCTTTTTCTCGCCTTCTGGACCAACGGTAAAACGGCCCGCATCATTGCCGCTCGGGACATGACCGATGCCGAAATCCGTTTCTACCAGCGCAACTACGGCGAAATCAACTAATCCATCCCAACATGAATACCGTTAGTTCTTGGAAAGACATTCCCACCTTTGAATCCGAAGCTGAGGAGGCCACCTACTGGATGGACCACGAGCTCGACCCGAAACTCATGGTCAGCTCCACCCACAAGCCGGACTCCCGCGAGTCCACCACCATCACCCTGCGCTTCGACCCCCGCATGCTGGCCCGCATCAAACGCCTGGCCCGCTCACGTTTCCTCAACTACCAATCGATGATGAAACAATGGCTGGCAGAACGCATCGAGGAGGAAAACAAAAACCTCCCCAACGGCTGACCCTGCCGTCCGGGAATCGAGGTCACACAATGCCCCCTTTAACAGGCCTGATGCTCACAAGCACAGAACCGGACCAAAGGACCACGTCTCGATCAAAGATTCCTGACTTGACGAAATCGCGACTCTCTTTTACATCCGCGCCGCACGGAAACCGTGCCCACCATTTTTCAAAGCGCCCGTAGCTCAGTTGGATAGAGCACCGGATTTCTAATCCGTAGGTCACAGGTTCGAATCCTGTCGGGCGTGCTTCCTTAAAAGCACGACAGGATGAGAACCATGGTTCGAGCGCACACGCAGTGCGTGCATCACGCATTTTCCATCCATCAGAAATCCGGAGGAGGATTTCTGCATCCCCGCACAGACTGCAGCGGAGCCAGGTCAATCCTGTCGGGCGTGCTTTTTTAAAAAGCACGACAGGATGAGAACCATGGTTCGTGCGCACACGTAGCGCGTGTATCACGCATCTCCCCGAAAATACATCCAGAAGACTTACACCAGTTTCTAGGAAGCCCTTCCCAACACGTCTCAACGTCACCTCAAGTCCGAGTTGCGAATTAAAAAACGACTTATGAAAGGAGGGGAAACAAGGTTGACGACCCGACAACAACCAATAGCCGCTAAAGCTCTGAGCCAAAACCAATTGAAAATTGGCTGACGAATAAAACAACATTTAAATCGTCATAAATAACGAATAAGTTGAATTATAGCAGTTAATTCGTCATAAAATACGAATTCAATCAAAACAAAACACACCTCTTCCATCATTTATCATGAATAATTAATTCGTCATATATTACGAATAAAATAAATAAAAACTGAAAATTCGTCTTATATTACGACTTGCAAATGATATTAAACCAACCATGATAAAGGCATGAAATTTCAAGAGTTACATCATGACGCTGCCACTCTGCAAGAGTTAGGGCGAAGGCTGGCCAGGCTCCGCATCGACATGAATTTGACTCAGGCAGATCTGGCCCGACGAGCGGGTGTGGGAAAACGAACCCTCGAGAGGCTTGAGGCTGGAGAGACAACCCAGACCCGCACCTTGTTCCGCATCTTTCGTGAACTCGACCTGTTCGAAAAGTTAGAGCTCTTACTTCCTGAACCCGGCACCCGCCCGCTGCACGCCGTCAAACAGCGAGACAATCCTCCGAAAAGAGCGTCGAAGAAAAAAACGAATCGTACCACAATGAAAAACTGGAAATGGGGAGATGAGGCATGAGCACACAGGCAATCGTCAGACTTTGGGGGACGGACGTCGGCTACCTCAACCTTGAAGAAAATCAGGAAATTGCCGATTTTGAGTATGACCGCGACTTCCTCCGCAGCGGCATCGAAATCGCACCTCTTAGCCTCCCCTTAGCATCACGCGTCTACCGTTTTCCAGAACTTCCATTCGGGTCTTTTCATGGACTTCCAGGATTATTGGCAGACTCATTACCCGACAAATTCGGCAACGCTATCATTGATATCTGGTTGGCAACCATGGGTCGAAAACCGGAAACGTTCAACGCAGTGGAGCGACTATGCTACATCGGAACAAGAGGAATGGGAGCACTGGAATTCAAACCCGCAAAACCGCTGGGCAGACCGAGCAAAACACAAATCCATGTAGGCCGACTGGTTGAGCTCGCTTCAGAAATTCTATCCCACCGATCATCACTCTCTACCGTGTTTGCGGATCGCAAAAAAGACCAAGCTGTCCGAGAAATTCTACGTGTAGGCACATCAGCTGGCGGGGCAAGAGCCAAGGCCCTCATCGCCTGGAACCCACAAACCAACGAAGTGAGATCGGGACAAGTCACTGCCGATCCGGGCTATGAGTACTGGCTTATGAAGTTTGACGGAGTCAAAAGCAACCGCGATAAGGAACTGGCAGATCCGGAAGGCTTTGGAGCGATTGAATACGCTTACTACAGCATGGCAAAGGATGCCGGAATATCCATGACGCCTTGTCGGTTGTTTGAGGAAAACGGAAGACGCCACTTCATGACGAAGCGATTTGACCGGACAGACAAGGGGGCCAAGCTCCATATGCAATCATTGGCCGCACTTGCTCACTTCGACTTCAACATGGCTGGTGCTTATGGGTATGAGCAGGCAATAATGGCTATTCAGGAGCTCAAGCTAGGCCCCGATGCCATCGAACAACAATTTCGACGTATGGTCTTCAATATCGTAGCTAGAAATCAAGATGATCACGTCAAGAACATCGCTTTTCTCATGGACAGACAAGGCCATTGGTCTCTGTCTCCTGCATTCGATGTCACCTACAGCTATAACCCGGCAGGTGACTGGACATCGGCACATCAAATGACCCTGAACCAAAAACGAGACAACTTCGCAATGCGCGATTTTGAGTCTTGCGGTCAACTTGCCCGCCTGAAACAGGGAGAAGCAAAGTCCATGCTTACTGACATTCAGACAGTTGTATCTAAATGGCGAGACTATGCCGATGAAGCAGGGGTTCGCCCTGATCAACGCGATGAAATACACGGTAATCTACGCCTTGATTCATTCTGATACCCCCCCGAGGAGCGCATCATCAATAGGTGCAGAATATCATAAAGCAGAGCATTCAAACTCCCTTTCTTACCTTGGCGTATATCAGATAGCCAGCCCCCAGAGTAGCTATCAACAGGCAAGCGATAGGCCAAGCTCCACCGAATGAATCGACAAGCCCCTGCTCTTCTCCCTTGGATCGAGCCCCCGATCCACGCTCATACTCCTCAAGCATTCGCTTCCTCTCAGGAGCCTTCTTGCCGGCAGCCCCTCTCTTGATCATTTCTCCGAAACCCTTGAATGAATGACGCTCACGATCATCCATTCTAGCCCAGATACGATTCCACAGCCCCACATCAGACGCATCGCCATAAACAACCAGCACCCGCAACTGATTCCGAATATCGTAATCGAGGTGAACGCCAGCTTCCCAGTCCCTGGCTCGCAGAGCCTCCCTAGCATAATCTAGCATCAAGCCATTATTAAGCTCTGTCTTGAAAAAGATACTATAGGCATATCGGCGTAATAAGGAGTGCCCATTTGTCGATACCACCTCCAGAAAGTATCCCTCAGCCGTATCCGGATAATCATTGATGATCTGATCTACTATTATAGTTTGAGCCTCCCGTTTCTCCTCTTCTAGGCCAGGATACGGGACATCGTTACTGGAAACCTCTACATAACTGGAAATCAACCCCATGAACTCCCTCGGAACCCCAGAAACCTCAAGATGATCCAACATCGAAGTGCTTTTCTTGAGATTACTCCCCGCCCCCTCGACTAACGCCCCCATCAGGACGAAAGAAGCAAACAAACAGAAAACAACCTGCTTCATGGATACATTTCTAACCTAACCTAATCAAACATCAAGACCAACATCCGCTGGGCAAGCGCCGTCCGCTCATACTTCACGGCAGCAACAAATTACAAGATCTACGATTTGTTATAATAGCGGATCAACAACTGACGGCTTAGCACAGCACCATTATGAATGAAAAATTCGAGGATCTCATGAGACCCGACCAGACAAGGAGGCGTCTCGTGTCTTGGGATGAAGATATGCCAGATGTAGTCCAGTGGATCAACCTACTCAGCGCCTTATGTTTCACCTCCATGTGCACGATTCTGGGAGAGCACGAATCATGGGAGGATGTTGTATTTGTATTTGTCTTTTTCGGTATGATTCTCGGTTCTGTGATTTTTCTTATGGGTCACGGGTTTTGTATCATGTGCGGTGGTAAAAGTGCTTTTTGGCTTAGCACGGGTTTGTTCTCAGTGCTCTTTCTGATACTGCTCTATACCGCATACTCGGTCTACGATCTCAGTTGGTTGATTTAGAAACTTGGAGCACATGAAATCCGTGACACATGGCGCTACGCGGTGCGCTCGAACTGCGTTCTCATCCATCACCCGCCCACAAAAAAACCCTCCTTTAGGGAGGGCTTCTTGAAGAAATGGAGCCGGTTGACGGATTCGAACCGACGACCTACTGATTACAAATCAGTTGCTCTACCAACTGAGCTAAACCGGCTTTTTCTTGATGGGTTTTTGTTTTGGCCTGCGGCGATGTGCCGAAAGCGGCGCGAGTATTTCCAATTTTGCCTGTTTGGCAAGTTTTTTTGACAGAAATGCTCTGGAATATTTATCGGCTAGGATTAGTCTGCCATTCATGACCGTAGGCATACCCAAAGAAATCAAAACCCAAGAGCATCGAGTGTCCATGATCCCTTCATCTGTAGGGGAATTAACCCGCCGGGGACACCGCGTTCTAGTCCAGACCCAGGCAGGTGCTGGAGCCAGTTATCCGGATGAAAGCTATCTGGCCCAAGGAGCTGAAATCGTCGGCACCGCCGAGGAGGTCTTTGCCCAGAGCGAACTCATCGTCAAGGTGAAGGAACCCCAGGCGTCCGAGGTCGCCATGCTCAATGAACAACACACTTTATTCACCTACCTGCACCTCGCTGCGGACAAACATCTCACCGAAACCTTGGTCGCCTCTGGCTGCACAGCCATTGCGTATGAAACCATCGAGGTCAATAACCGCCTTCCGCTGCTCGAACCCATGAGTGAGATCGCTGGCCGGATGTCATCGATCGTCGGCAGCTACCATCTCGCAAAACATCGTGGCGGGCGGGGCACCCTACTCGGCGGTGTTCCGGGTGTGGCCCCGGGACGCGTGGTGGTCATTGGTGGTGGAACCGCCGGGGTGAATGCAGCCCGCGTAGCCACTGGCATCGGAGCAGATGTCAGCATTCTGGAAGTGGATTTCGACCGGATGCGCTTTCTCGACATCACGATGGAGGGGGCTCACACGGTATTTTCGAATGAAGCCAATTTATCGGACCTTCTCCCTCGGGTTGATTTGGTGATTGGAGCGGTTCTGGTTCCCGGAGCGGCAGCGCCGAAACTCATCACCCGCGAGATGCTCAAAATGATGCAGCCCGGTAGTGTCTTTGTGGATATTGCTGTGGACCAAGGTGGTTGTGCCGAAACCACCCGCCCGACAACCCACGACGAGCCGACGTATTACGAAGAAGACGTCCTGCACTACTGCGTGGCCAACATGCCTGGTGCTTACTCCCGCACCTCGACTCAGGCCCTGAATAATTGCACCCAGCGCTGGACCACACTGATCGCTGATGAAGGTGTGGCAGCCGCTTGCAAAATCCGTCCCGAACTGCTGGGCGGTATTAATTGCACCGGAGGAAAACTCACCTGTCCCCCGGTGGGAGAGGCCCATGATCTGGCATCCGTCGATCCGGCTGAACTGATTACGGGCTAAAGCTTTAACCGCGGTAATAACAGCGGAGGATTGGGGACAATCCTCCCTACTGTTACGGCTGCAATCAGAGAACGACGTGTTGCGGTGGATTAGCGCAATCCATCAAGCTTTGTGCGGTCTCGCTGCCAGTAGCCAGAGCAGTAAGGCACTGACGAGAATGGAGGACAGCCCGATGTGCAAGACCTGCGCAATGGGTAAAATTCCGACCTGGGACAAGACCAATCCCAGCACCATCTGGGCCAAGACCATACCGAGCACCACACGCTCGAGCCACGCGGCTCCCGACTGCACCCTGAGACCCCGCAAAAAGAACATACCGGCAACCAGCAAGATCAGCCACGACCCGCTGCGGTGCACCAAGTAGACCGAGCTTTGTTCAAGCTCCGCCACCCATTCCGAGCGCGGTGCCATTTCATGGCTTTGCTTCAAGGCATCGGTTTTCTCCCGGATCTGGGACCCCAGCACCCCTTCCGCAAGGACAAGGGCAAAAAGCACATAGCCAAGCTGCCGCATTGCCTTGAGTCCACGAGCCCGGGGAAACCGCCACGGCTGATCACAACCACGCCAGGCCACATACACCAGCAGACAGAGCTGGAGAATGGCTAGCGCCATGTGCAGTGTGATGATTCCGGGTTTCAATCCACTAAACACAATCTGGGCCCCCATCCAGGCGTTTACGCCAAGCAACACCATGGCCGATGTCGCCACCAGGACTACTCGTTTGCGCTTTTTCCACTGCCACCAGGACCCAATAAACGTCCCCAAGGTAAGCAAACCCACTGGTAGGGACGTCAGACGGTTGATGTATTCCACCCAGACGTGCGTCGCATTAAATTGCGCAATCACCGACTCCCGGGTGATGGTTTCCGGAGCGATACCGTGCCGGGCCGCTCGACGGCGGTATTTTTCAATGTCGAGTTTTTCCGGGTCGATCTGATCCGCACTGGTGGGGGGAATCAGGCAGCCCCAGCATGTAGGCCAATCCGGACACCCCATCCCCGAGCCGGTGGCCCGGACGATGGCACCGACAAAGATCAGCACCATCACCGCTAAACAGGCCGCCATGGCCACTTTTTGGAATCGACTCACGCTCTGGTGATAATGGATCGACCGCCCCCCCGCAAGTATTCCTCGTATCATCGGATGATTTATTTCCATTTTTACTTGGTTTTCCGATCGATCCACCTCTAGGTTCCGGCATCATGTCGTCACAAGCCACCAACGTCCGCAGAGCGGCGGTTTCAGCCCTCCGAGCATGGGCCAAAGGCCACGCCTATATGGACTCATTGATTGAGCGCCATGCCACCCGCAACCACCTGAGTCGGCAAGACCGGGCTCTCCTGCAATCCATCGTCTCCTCCGTGTTACGCAACCGGAGACTACTCGATCACTGGATCGGCAAACTCAGACGGGGAAAACTCGACCACGAAACCCGCGACATCCTCCGCGTGGGTGTAGCCCAACTCCTACTGCTCGGCATCGCCGACCATGCCGCCGTCAATGAAACCGTCAATTGCGGCAAAGCCCCGGTCCGAGGACTGATCAATGCGGTCCTACGTCAGGCAATCACCAGGCGCAAGCGACTGATGGAAGAGCTCGACGACCTTCCTCCCGCGGTCCGACTATCCCACCCTGACTGGTTATATAAACGCTGGAGTAAAACCTATGGCAAAAAGGAAGCCGACTCCCTGATGGCGTGGAACAACCTGCCAGCCCCGACACTGGCACGGGTCAACCCACTCAAAGAGGGTGCCCGTGAAGCGGTCGAATCCTACGATCATGCCAAGCCGGTTGATGGATTGGAAAACTATTTCGAAATTGACGGCCCACCGCCGGGAGACTGGATGAAAGAAGGGTACGTTTACATTCAAGACCCGGCCACCCGCCACTGTGTGGACCTGCTGAACCCGCAAGCGGGAGAATCCATTCTGGATGCCTGCGCCGCGCCCGGCGGAAAATCCGCCCTGATCGCTGCTGCCATGCACAACCAAGGAGAACTTCTCTGCACCGACAGCAACTCCAAACGCCTCCCCCGATTGGAAACCAATCTGGAACGGCTCGGGATTGATATTGCTGCCGTGCAGGCACACGACTGGACCCAGACAGCCCCTGAGGAGTGGCTGGGGAAATTCGATGCCATCCTGCTCGATGTCCCCTGCTCCAACAGCGGCGTGATGCGTCGGCGACTTGATGCCCGATGGCGACTACGCGGTGAGAACATCGTTGAACTCACCGGTATTCAGTCACAGATTCTGGCCAATGCCCTGCCCTGTCTCAAACCAGGCGGACGGTTGGTGTATTCCACCTGTTCCATCGAACCGGAAGAAAATAGCGATCTGATCAGAACATTCCTCACCTCTCACCCCGAGTGGCAAATCGAAGAAGAACATCAAGCCCTCCCATTCCGGGACGGTAGTGACGGCGCCTATGCGGCGAGAATCTCACGGATACCATCCTATTAAGCTCTGGACAGCCATGAGGGATACCCGATCCCGCTCGCTCATCGGCGGCTGATTGAGGCCAATCAGCCCTACCGAACATCATACCTCAGGCGGCTGATTGAGCCAATCAGCCCTACCGAACATCATATCTCAGGCGGCTGATTGAGGCCAATCAGCCCTACCGTGCATCATGTTCCAGTTAGCATTGCACAATCTTCCGAAGGATAATCTGGACGTCCTAAATCATTCCCTCTAGTCTCTGCCGCAAGATGAAATCCTGTCTCAGCCTGATACTCGCCCTGGTCATTGTTATTGGCTTTGTCGGCACTGCCATATTCCTTTGGTATGGAAGTTCAACCACCGAGTTCAGCGAAGGTCCGTTCACTGACACTCCCGTCGAAAAGAAATAGATTGCGGTAAAAGGCAACTCTCCGACTATGGCCGGGCACGATTCGCAAACGGGCTCTCCGTTCAAAACACTCTGCTTGTTCGGAGGAACCTTTGATCCGATTCATCTCGGCCACACCCACATTGCCCAGGCCGCGGTCGACAGCCTTGGGCTGGATCGCGTTCTTTTTCTACCGTGCGGGCAGTCACCGCACAAAGCAGGCCAAAAACATGCCGATGCACACCATCGCTTGAAGATGTGCCAACTGGCTACCAGAGATATCGAATGGGCTGAAGTTGACGACCACGACCTGACAGCACCGCCCCCGTCGTATTCGCACCGGCTCGCCGGGACCATGGCCAAACGCTACCCCGGAGCCCGCTTGTTCTGGCTGATGGGGACCGATCAATGGAAGGCGTTCCCCCACTGGCACCGCCCGGACGAACTCGCTCAACTCGTTGAATTTATTGTTTTCAGCCGTGGTGAGCCCGCCAAGCCTCTAAAAAACTATCGCCTGCACACCATCCACGGGGATCATCCGGCAGCGGCAACTCAAATCAGGAATACTCCGAAGGCGGCAAAATCCTGGCTTCACCCTGCGGTTTACGATTATATTCAGGAGAACCGGCTCTACCAGCATGGGAATGAGCAAAAAGCTGGTGAAGCCGATGATTGACGTATAATAAAATTAACGCTTATATGCTTTCAGCCCGTGATCATCAGGATCACGACAGTTCACTCCACCATTATGAAACCAAGCATCACCGCCCTTCTTCTCACCCTCGGCCTGGCATCTCCCATGTTTGTGCATGCCCAGGACGCACCTGCAAAAAAACCGGCCAGCCTTGAGGAAATCAACCAGGAGTTCAGCAACCTCCCGAAAAAGACACGTGAGGAATACGCTCAGAAAATCATCAAGGTGCAAAACCTCTTCAACCAGAAACGCATCTTTGATGCTCTGGAAAAAATCGACGAACTCGACAAAATCTACCCAAACCACCCGGCAGCGCTCAACATCAAGGGAGCCTGCTATGTTGAAATCCGAGCTTTTGACAAAGCCAATGCCATTTTCAGCGAAATTCTCAGAGTCTCGCCAAACAATACCAACGTCCTCTTCAACCTGGCCGAAGTCGACTTCGTCACCAAAAATTGGGAGTCCGCGGAGAAGCGGTTCGAAAAAATCATTCCTCTGCTACCAAAACAGAACAAGGCCATGATCCGCCTGTGCGAATTCAAACTCCTCCTCTGTAAACTCAAACTGGACAAAAAAGAAGAAGCCCTGGCACTCAAAAACAAACACGACGCCTGGGACGATTCCCCATTCTACTATTTCTCACGAGCCGCCATCGCCTACGATGCCGATGATAAAATCGGTGCCGAAAAAGAACTGCGCAACGCCCGCTACGTCTGGAAAAACGATGCCGCCCTGGCCGCTTGGCAGGACACGCTGATTGAATTCGGCTACATCCGGAGCTTTTACGGTGGCGACACCGAAGAGTCCCAGGAAGACTAGAGCGTAGAGGCCAGCAAAATCGGCCAGAGGTCGATTACGCTGGGTTGAGTGGGTAATCAGTGACCCGCTCAAATCCAATGCCGTAGGTTTTGGCAATCTCAGGCGCGTCCGATGCCTGATAAACGTCACGGTAATAGATTTCCTTCACGCCATAGGCGCAAAGCGTCTGCATGCAGGCAGTACAGGGCATCGTGGTTGAGGCAATGATTTTCACCTCGCCGCGTTTGAACAAACTGCAAAGGTTGACTTCCGCGTGCAGCATGAATTTCTGGCGGCCTTCACGGTCGTCCCAAAACCCTTCCGGAGCTTGAAACCCCGGGGCGAGACCATTATAAGCCGTCCCAATCACCCGGTTGTCAAAGTCCAACGCGGCGGCCCCCACTTTGCGAAAGGGATCCTCGGACCTCAGGCTCGCGACGTGGGCCAGCGCCATCGCATACTGGGGAATGGTGATGCGGTCATTTTCTACAGCGAGGTCTATCTGCATAGACAAGGTCTGGCATAACTGGCATTATCTTGTCGAGCGCATTTGCCATGGATGACCAAAAACGATCACGATTCAACCGCCGGAACTTCATCCGCGTTACCGGCATGGGTGCGATCGGGGCCTTCTCCTACGCCCGGTGGGTAGAACCGCGGCTGCTGACCGTGACCGAGCGGGACATCCATATCCCCCGTCTGCCGTCGGCCTTGGACGGCTTGCGTATTGCCCAACTCACCGACTTCCATTACCAGCCCGAGCATCAAGACCAGCTCATGGCCGATGCTGTCGCCACAGTCAACGCAGCCAACCCCGACCTGATCTGCCTAACCGGAGATTTTATCACCCAGTCTCCCGACGCCCTCGCGCCATTGATGGAGCACCTCTCCAGACTCAGATCCAAACATGGGATTTATGGCATCATGGGAAACCACGACGGCTGGAGCGCCTCGCCTTCACTTTTCCAAAATCACTTCCGCAAGGCTGGTCTCGAATTCCTACTCAATCAGGGAAGCCGGATCAACATTGGCGGAGCTCCCTTATTCATCTATGGCACCGATTCGATTTGGTCCGGGCGTGTCCATCTCCCGTCATGCTACGGTGGACACAGCCCGTGCGATCCGGTTCTGGCACTGGTTCACGAACCGGACGTCTTTGACATCATCAAGCGAGACCACCGTGTCGACCTGCAGCTATCCGGGCACACCCACGGTGGTCAGTGCCGGGTGCCCTTACTCGGCTACGCACCGGTGAAAGTGAGATACGGAAGAAATTACATCTACGGGGACTACCAGGTCGGGGACTCGAGCATCTTTGTCAGCCGTGGCCTGGGAACCGTCGGCACAACCGTGCGCTTTGCCTGCGCACCGGAAGTTGCCATCCTTACCCTACGCTCCGAGGAGATCTCGTGAGGGCCCCATGAATACCCCCACCCCCAGGAACTTGACAGCGGTGGATTGAGGTCCACCCTACCAATCGTCATTGCTTTTTCTTCATTTGTTCCAGACGGGATTGAACCCAACGGGCATCCTCTGTCATCCCGTGTTTCACGTAAAAGGCATTCAACTTTTTGTAACGACTCAGTGGAGAAAAGCCAATCACCCGATGGAGCTTGCGCAAACAGACCGGGCACAGATGCATCGGTGCAGCATCTGCCTCCTGCAAGTGATTGGCCCCATTCATATTACAATGATAGTAAATACAGTGCCTCACTCCGAACATATGACCGGTCTCATGAGTGAGCACCTTGGCAGCCCGTTTAAGAAGCACGCGGTTTTGTTCCTCTCCCATCACCGAACCCTCGTCACCACTCTGCGGTAGATAACGGGCGAAGCTAAACACCCCGACTCTGGCACGGTAGCGGGCCTGACCAAACACAAAGTTCCAGCTTTCATCCGGATAGAGATCCGTCATCGTCACACCTAACAACGAGTATGCATTATTTGGTATTCGGGCTTGTAAATCATCCAGCACATCTCCGGTCAGCCACTGCTTAAAGTCTCCGTTCTGCCGGCTAGTCACTTTCCCCGGTAATCTCGCAGGCAGCACTACCACCTTCATCGGGTAATAATACGCCGCTGTAAAATCACGCAAGGCCTCCAGCGATGGCGAGAGCCTCTCGTCAAACTCTCCGAGCGGTTGGATATAGAGAACCCGCCTTTGCTGGTTAATTTTGTTATATCTCGAGCCACTGTATTGCCGGTAGGTCTGCCCTTTTTCCGGATGCTGGGACACCCAGTCATTAAAGCCAGGCTCAGGAAAAGAGGCGAAGCTACGATCATCGCCAAACGCAACCCGCATCTCATGGTCCAAGCCACGAAGAGAGCCTACGGCCGCCTTGCGAGTTGAGGCATCGGGCACTTGGAACTCAGCTGCCACCATACTGGTAAAAACGATGACCAGCAGTGAGCACAACACTGCCAACCCGAGGATTCCGATATTTGTCCGATTCATTTCGATACAGATATAACGCATTTCATCATGACTTTCTAAGCTAAAATTTGACTGTCTATCATTTTGCTCCACCGTTATACCCATGGCTGTCAGCCTCATCGGGTCACTGATTGTCACCCGATCCTGTTATTCTTTCACCCACATTGTGCCATCCCGTGTCTGAGCAAGAAATATCCGTTAACGCGCAACATGCGCTCCATGCCATCCTCGATGGTCAGCTCACTGCTCAGGAAACCGCCACACTGGCGATGCAGTACATCAAAAATCAGGAAGAGGAAATCCAGGAACTCCACCAGCACGGCGCCGGCGGTCTGGAGATAGCCGAAGCCCGGTCAAACCTACTCGACTACGTCCTGGATATTCTTTTTCGTGCGGCCATTCGCAGGCAGGAAGGGAAAACACCGACGGTCAGTCTGGTCGCACAGGGTGGCTACGGCCGGCGACAACTCAATCCATCCTCAGACCTCGATCTTCTGTTTCTGCTGCCAAAGGCATCACACAAACTGCCCAAACCCATATCCACCTTGATTGAGGAAGTTCTCTACACCTTGTGGGACTGTGGGTTTAAAGTTGGCCACGCCTGCCGCTCGATCGGTGAATGCATCAGTGAGGCCAAAGCTGACCAACAAAGTAAAACCGCTCAGATGGACGCCCGCCTGATTTCGGGGGATGACAAACTCTTCGATGACTTCACCCGGAAGTTTGAGAAAGAATGTGTGCAAAAAGGCCAGGAAGATTTTTTTAACCTGAGACGTGAAGACCTCAGGCGGCGCCATAGCAAGTACTCCCACACGGTGTTCCTTCAAGAACCGCATGTCAAAGAAAGCTGCGGAGGTTTGAGGGATTATCAAAACGTCCTCTGGGTTGCCCGTGTCAAGCGCGGCTTCAAATCGCTCGAAGAACTGGTCGAGGCAAAAATCATCACCAATAGCACCTGCCAGCAACTTCAGGCGGGGTTCGACTTTCTACACCGAGTTCGCAACGAACTGCACTATGAAAACGGGCGCTGCACCGACACCCTGACGCTACGCCTGCAAGGAGTGGTGGCAAACCGCTTTGCCTACCCCCAAAAAACCATCTTACGCCGCTGTGAGTTTTTCATGCGCGACTACTACCGGCACACCCGGGCCATCTACACCCACAGCACCTCGCTGATGGAATACTTCGAGATCGAAAGACAGGAACGCAAACCCCAAGGGCTGCTCAGCATCCTCCCGTTTCGAACCAAACAAGCGAAAGCCGAAAAGTTCGATGGATTCATTGCCCGCAACGGCCGAATCTCCCTCGCCTACAAAGAGGCATTGGAAGAAGACCCCAACCGCTTGATGCGCCTCTTCCAACATTGCCAGCTAAAATCACTCGAGCTCAGCCCTCAAGCCCGGCGCTACATCCACCGCGCAGCAAAAAAAATCGACCGCTCGTTCCGCTACAAACAAGCCAACCGCGAAACATTCCGCGCCATTCTCGAACGCAAGGGAGAGGTCGGACGTATCCTTAGGCTGATGCACCGAACCACCGTGCTCGACAAATACCTTCCCGAATTCGGAGCTCTCGACTGCTTGGTCCAACACGAATTCTTCCACCGCTACACCGCAGACGAACACACGCTTCGCTGCATTGACCAATTAGACAGCTTGGTCGATTCTCCGGATGAAACCGACCGTGGGCGCAAACTCTACCGCAGACTCTTACACAACATCCAGGATCCCTACGCACTCTATCTGGCACTCATCCTGCACGACACCGGTCGGGCTGAAAATGTTCGCGAGCACATTGACGGCTCAACCATTCTCGCGGATAAAGTCTGCCGCAGGCTCAGAATCTCAGGAGGGCGCCGAAGCCTGATTATGTTTCTCGTCGACCACCATCTCACTTTTTGGCGCTATGCCACCAGCCGGGATTTATCCGACATCACCGTGATCGAAGAGTTTGCCAACATCATGAAAGACAAGGCCAATCTGGATGCACTGCTGCTGTTCACCTGGGCCGACTCTAACGGAACCAATGAAGAGGCCTGGTCGCCATGGAAAGAATCCCTGATGCTTCAACTCTATGAGGCAACCCGCCTCTGGCTGAGAAAAGGTAAGGAGCACTTCAAAAACACCCTCACCGACAATAAAGACGAACTGCGAACCCGCTGCCGTAAAATTCTATCCAAGTCCTATCACGAAGAGATGGAGCGGCACTTCGAGCTGATGCCCAATGCCTATTTCCGGTTCAGGGAACCGCGCAATATCTCCATTCACATCAAGTCCGTTTACCAATTTTTCAAACGCAACGCAAAATCCAATGGGGCCTTTGAATGTGACATGCGTTGGATCGACCGCTCGGACCGATCCCACACCGAGCTTGTGGTCACCGCTTGGAACCGTCCATTGTTCCTCGAAAAAGTTTGCTGTGCGCTGGCATCCCAGGAAATCAACATCATCGGCGCGGATGTTTACACCCGGCTCGACGGCGTGGTCTGCGATATTTTCCAGGTGTGCACCGTCGACCACGAACCGGTGACATTGGAACGTGATCAAAAGCGTGTTCTGGAAACATTCCGGGCCATCAATCAGGATCCGGATCCTCAGACACATTACGACCCAAACCAATACCTCAAACGTAAAACCAATTTCCTCCGGACCGATGTCTCTGAAGGTGGGATCCCCTTCCCCACCCGTGTGCATATCAGCAATGATTTGAGTGACACCTGCACCGCCATTGAAATCCAAGCTCTGGACAGGATCGCCTTACTCCACGATTTGTTTTATGCCGTCGACCAGTTAGGGCTAGCCACCGTACACGCACGTATTTGCACAGAAAAAGGAGCCGCGATGAATACCATCTACGTCACCTGGCCGGATGGCAGCAAAATCATCAATGAAGAAAAGCACGAGGAGATCACAGAAAAACTCGGTAAGCTCATCAGCTAATCACGTATGCTCGCATAAGAAAGATTCAGGAACCCGTCGCCCATGAACATTTCAGTCTATATTGCCATCTCAACCGACGGTTTTATTGCGCGCGATGATGGAGACGTCAGTTGGCTTGATTCCTTCAATCAGGATCCTGAAAGCGACTACGGGTTCGGCACCTTTTTTGCATCGGTGGACTGCCTTGTCATGGGTCGAAAAACCTTCGAGAAAGTACTTTCATTCAACGACTGGCCTTACGCAAACAAACAGGTAGCCGTTCTTAGTCAGCGAGGCACAAGCATCCCTGACACATTATCCGACACCGTGGAGTGCATGCATGGAGAACCGGAAGAAATCGTCAACGATCTTGCCAAACGGGGATTCAAACACCTCTACATCGATGGCGGTGAAACCATCAGGAGGTTCCTGGCCTCTCATCTGATTGACGATCTTATCTTAACCAGAGCCCCCCTGCTGCTCGGGTCGGGCATCTCACTCTTCAACAGACTTGAAAAAGAAATCCCGCTCAAGCATCTCGACTCAAAGTCATTTTCCAACGGACTTGTTCAGGATCATTACCGAATCCAAAAAACAAAGGTAAAGATCACCTAGCATACATACCTTTCGGCTTGAATCTTGAGGGAACAAGCAAGAACGATCAATCCTTAGCTCAGCGAAAAGTTAGAAACCGGTCCGATTTCAGACTTCGCCCTTTAACAGTCGCTGATGTTTGGCATTCAGCTCACGAAGAGATTTTTTATTTGCAGGTTTCGCTTTCAAACTTTTTGTTAGTTCAGCCAACACGGTTCCGTAAAACTTATCCAACTGTTTGCCTTTTTTCTTACTGACCACCACTTTCCGGTCATCGGAAAAGGCATCCAACAAGCTTCTCAACCATGTTTCCCGAGCATCTCTCGGACCAGGAAACGATGCCACGGTGGCAATCCGTTGACTGAGTCTAGCTTGCGCGCGTTTCATATTCTTCCGCCCTTTGGGTGGCTTTGCCAAAAACCGTGTTAGTTCAGCAGAGATATCAGACTGCACCGTTGCCACGCCCTCGATCCGGCAACGACAACGGTCAAGCATCGCAGTGAGATGCACATCTCCGGATTCGATCAATCTATTGAGTCGTGAGGATACAAGTTGTAAATCTTGCTTGGAGAAACGATCGAGATCACGCAGTGCGATCACGGCCATTTGCTCCTGCCCGATATGCCGTAAGGTAGCGATTTTACTCTCGGTAGACGACTTGGGGTTGATCTTGTCCTCTCCCAAGTCTGCTGATGCATCCCGGTCTTCCTGACGCTCCCTCTCAGCTTTCACACTGAGCTCTCGGTTGAAGGAGTCGAACAGAGCCACGAGTTCGGCACCGGATCTTGAATCCTCCGCCAACACGTACCAGGCTTCGATATTATATGGGTTGCGTTTTAGCGCACTCAGTAGCAGAGCACGACCAGTTTTCAGCCGCAGGGGTTCAGGCATGGCTCGATACATGTGCAGTGCAATACGCGTATCAAGGAAAGAATCCAGTCCGGCGTTCATCGCCTGGGCAAGGGCAAAATGGTACTCCGAGTATACGGAAAATTTCCCGCGACTTCTCACCTTCGGTTGATCGGCAAAAAGCCAAGGAGCCGTGGTTTTATCAGGTCCACCTGTGGCGGCCTGACCAACCGCCGCCAAATATTCACGCCGCTCATTCATATCGTAACGGACAATACACGAGTGACCAGGCTGCCCCGCTTTCACAATCGGCACACCAAGGGAAGTCAAGGTTCCGTTGGCAATCGAGCTCATGGTGCCGCAAACGCCCCCCGTGGTGATCGTGGACGGCCAGGAGCTCCAATGCCATGGGCTCGGTTCCAAGGAGCGATCCACACCAACAGGGAAGCGGTTATATGGCCCGTATGTGTGGAGCCGCTTTCCTCCGTGTTTCCCTTGGTATTTTTCCCAAATGTGTTCGGCTTCATCCAGAGGCCAGGTCATACTCAAGGGCATGAGTATCGGCCATGGCGACTCTTTGACCGGATAGAGCGGCCAACGTTGCCCATCCTCCAAGCTGAGTTGCGACGCCGGAGTTTGGTATATTTTATCCAAGAAAACCAGATACTCGGACACCCGTGGGTAGTCACTCCGCTTCGCCGGACGCAGCTCCTGAGCCAGCATGATACTGCGCAGAACTCCAGGTAGTGCCCGCTCCGCCTTTTTCACTCCTGCTTCGGTCAAGATGGCTTCCATTGCCTTGCGGTGGGAATCCTGAACGTAGGCATCCTTCAAAGGCAATGCGTGCTGCTTGAGATACGCTGATATTTTATCCGTTGCGGCATACTTCTCAATCCCACCTGCCTTTCTGGTCCCGGCAAGGTAGGCTTCAGGCTCCACGCCCTTCGCTCTGGCTTCGTCCCCCCACTCGTAAAGCTTGGCAAATTTCAAATTCACGGCAGCACCGGCAATCGCCCCCACTCCGATACTACGGCGAGCCACAGCGGCCCCCAAACAAAACTGTCGGTAGCGCTGGAACATCTCATCCCCGAGTTCTGTGCGCAGCTGGTCCAGATTTATCAAAATCCGGGGATCAGCAGGTGAAACCGATGCGTAAACAGCCAATCGAGCATCCTCATGCGCATCCACCCAGGCCACGGTTTCAGCTGAAACGCTCTTCCCCGAGGCCTTCAATGCGGAAAGCATCTCGGTTCTGGCTTGGGCTATAAAAGCATCGCGGATTTGATCGCTCCACTTCCCCTTGGCCGCCAACACCTCCACTTCCAAGCTCTGGCTCATTGCTGGCTTGTTCTTTACTGAATCCGCGGCCGACAAGTCACCTTGCCCCAACAAAACTAGACAAGAAACTCGCAAACATTTCAAAAAAAGCTGCTGTTTCTTTGGCCCTTGTAAATTGTCCATCACCCAGTGTGAACGCCGGAGACGAGGTGATTCTTACATCGATTCATCGTCAATTTTCCTATCTCAGCCGAGTGAGTGAACTGTCACATGCTTGCTGTGTCTTGGTATGCCACATGCTATTGATGCCGTGTATGTCTCAATCTACACTCAAGAAAGTCGGATTCCTTCTCGACATGGATGGTGTCATTTACCGTGGAAATGAACTCATTCCAGGGTCTGACACCTTCCTAAAAAAGCTCAAGTCCCTCGAAATCCCCTACATGTTTCTCACCAACAACAGCCAGCGAACGCGCCGGGATGTTGCATTGAAACTCACCCGGATGGGGATCGAAGCCAAACCAGAGGAAATTTTCACCTGCGCCATGGCTACCGCTCGCTACTTGGCACTCAAAAAACCAAACGGAACCGCCTATGTCATCGGAGAGAATGGCCTGACCGCGGCCCTCCACCAAAACGGCTACACGGTCGTCGATGACGAACCCGATTTTGTTGTCGTCGGGGAGGGACGGACCATCAACTTCGAAATGATTGAAAAAGCCGTCCGCCTCGTGGCCAAGGGAGCCTCCCTGATTGCCACCAACCTCGATGCCGTCTGCCCCACGGAACAAGGTATTCGCCCGGGCTGTGGTGCCATTGTCGCCATGATCGAAAGCGCCACAGGAAAAAAAGCGTTCTCCGTAGGAAAACCAAGTCCAGTGATGATGCGTATGGCTCGAAAAGAGTTGGGGCTCAGCACGGATGAAACCATCATGGTTGGGGACACCATGTACACCGACGTGCTCGGAGCCGTGCAGATGGGATACCGATCCGTGCTCGTCCTGAGTGGCCACACCGAAGAAAAAAGCATCAGCAACTACGCCTACGCACCCGACCTTGTGGCCTCCTGTCTCAACGAGATCCCGGAAACGTTTTATCTCACCCACGGGTAGTGAGCCGCAAAAGATCCATCACACGGCCCGGGGGCCGGGTCTCTCATCCACCAATCCCATCTCCCTGGCGCGATCCATGGGGATGGGTTTGGCTTGGCACTGCTCCTGCCACCCCGGGAAATTCCAGTAATTGGGAAAGCCCTTACACTGCTCCGGCTTGACCGGGTTGATCCGGCAGTTTTTGCCATCTAGCATGATGCACTCGTGGTTCTCCTTTTCGATCAGGGACAATCCGCTGCGATTGGTCCGCAAACGAGTAAACCGGTCGATGAATGCCTGCGTCTCCATACCGAGAAATGCCGCAATCTTCTCGATTTCCCCGGGTTCGACCCGAACATCACCAGGCCACTTGCAACAGACCGTACATCGGTCACATTGGTACCACACTTCGGGTTCCTTTGATACCTCGGATTCCATCGTCATACGATCCTGAGATCAGCCGCGGAGCTTTTTTCAATCACCCGACAAGCATCCAAACGCTACGATGCTGGGATTTTCAGTTTTTTGCCAATACCGATCATCGTCCCACTCATCCCATTGGCGCGTTGGATGGCGCTGACCGAGGTTTTGTAGCGACGTGACAAACCATACAAGGTGTCCCCTTTCTTCACCGTGTGATAACGGGAAGACGAGCGGGAGCTGGAAGAACTGCGCGTGCTGACAGTCTTGGGCTTCGAGCTTGTGCGAGTGACTCCTTTGGGCAGGGACTGCGATGTATGAGAAGCTGTGCTCCGAGAGGTCGTTGGACTGGTCGATGAGGATGGCCGAGGCACGGTTTTTACCACTGAGCTACTGGTCGTGCGAGGAGCGGCAACGGGAGTTCCCCCTGTAATCGATTTATGGTATTTATTGATCTTTGCCAGATACGCCTGCCACTTGGCTCCCGGATGTCCGTTATCGAGAAGAAAATGCGGGCAATTTTTGTGCTCGACGGCAAGCCCTTTGCGGCGCCAGTGGTAATGTGGAACCACCTTGCGCAGTGGGATGTTGTGTTTATACATCAACCAGGCCGTCAGTTTGGCCGTGCGCTCCAAGGTTGCCCGGCGGCTATTCCCCCGGTTTTCGCACATTTCAATCCCGATACTGTAGTTGTTCCCGGGTCCGTCAAAATCAGCGTGCTCACCTTGTTCGTTGGTTGGCAGATGCTGCACACAACGGTACTGGTCCACTGAATAGTGCCAGGTGAGGTACCCGATGCGGTTTCCACCGCGGCGCTTACGGGCTCTGAGCTTCCCATTGTTCAAGGCCAGCGAGTGGCGCCAGGCATCGGCGCTAGGAGAATAGTTCTGGGTACTGTGAATCGTAATGTAACGAGGATTCATCCGTCGCGTCACCTTCCGTCCGTGACGCCCTTTCGGGATATACGACTTTTTGACATTCGCCTCGGCATACAGCTTCGTCGGGCTTTTTTTGGGTTTGGAGGGAACAAACATCCCGCCGGTCGAGGCCGTCGCTCCGTAATCCGACCCTGCCCCCGACCTGTCTTTCTTTGTCAGGGACGGTTGGGATGAGCAAGCCGACCAGGTCAACGCAGCCAAAACCGCGCCAACACTCCAGAGCCAAGTACAATTACCCCATTTCATGCCGGTAGTATACCGTAAACTTAACTTAACTAAAGAAATGTTTTAAAAAAATTTGTCATCGTCCGGGCCGCAAGGAATTGCGATGATTAACACCACCCCCCAACATAAAGGCAGGTCAAAAATACCGCCCGAAAGGACATCATTTACCAGCCAGCTGGTATGATGAAATGGCTTCAACCACTTCATTTTCATCATCGGTGCAGAGCAGGTAATCTGCGTATTTTTTCCCCTCTGCCAATTGCGAGATACAATCAAAAAGCATGGTGTCTTGCTGATAGCGCTGCTTACCCAGGAAAACCATCGGGCTCACGTAATCGAAGGTAACGTAGTGGTTTTGGGTGGCATCCATGAAGATCTCCTGAGTGGTGCCGGCACTTCCAGGGGCATAGATGATCCCGTAATGGGAAATGGCGAGTAAGCCATCTTCCCGAATACTATTGGAAAAGTACTTCGCGATTCGGAGTGAAAACAAATTCGTGGGTTCATGCCCGTAAAACCAGGTGGGAACCGCCAGACTTGAGCACCCATGTGGATGCATTTCCAGCACTTGCTGGGCTCGCTGCACATAATGTTCATCGGTATAGACTGGAGCTTCACAAAGAATTTCCAGAGCTTCATCCAATGCCTCCACGGATGAGTTCCCCATCCATGCTCCCAGATTGGCGGCCTCCATGATCCCGGGACCACCGCCGGAAGCGATATAATAACCTCTCTGGGTCAACGCTCGGGCAATCAGAGCGACCTTGCGGAAATACGGATCGGTCCGAGGCGTGCTGTGCCCCCCCATGATGCCGACCACTTTCTTTTTACCGTCATTTTCAACCCTCCCTTCAAGCAAATCGCCCAAGGCGTCATCGATTGCGTGGTCATGGATTCGCTGGGCCATTAATTCAAGCACATCGGCCTGGGTTCTCCCTTGCTCGTGGAAATGATCGTAAATCCGTTTATCCCGGCTGAGGTCCTCCTCGTGGGTCCAGCCCTCCATCAATTCCTCACGAGAATACAAGGCGTGTCGATGAGGGTGGTAGGGCAAACCCGGAATGGTCGGAAAAATCAAAGCTCCTTTTTTCCGCAAACTCTCGAGATCCACGCCATCGGGGAAGCCACAACCAAGGAACACCGCTCCCTCACAATCAACTTCGGACCAATCCAAATCCTGGAGCCTAAGGTCCAGGCCCTGAACCACCGCTCCCTTGAGCTTCCCATGCTGACGACGAAATGCAGCAATACTATCGATCTCTCTCAATACCTGACGTCCCATAATGTTTCTCCCGTTTTCTCTTTTAAGATGAAATCACCTCTTCTTTCAAAATCCCGACATAGGGAAGATTGCGGTAACGGTCCTGATAATCCAACCCATAACCCACAACAAATTCATTCGCGATGACGAAGCCGGTGTAATCGGCCTCTTTCACCGTATCCCTCGGAATGTCCTTGGCCAGTAAGACGCAGGTTTTTACATCCTCCGCCCCTTGATCCTTCAGCTTTTTCGTCACTGCCTCCATGGTCAGGCCAGTATCGAGAATATCATCCAGCAAGAGCACATGTTTACCATGAAGGTCCGGCTGATGGTTATCGAGGAAAAGCACCTCCCCACTACTCTTCAATCCACCATGGTAACTGGAAACATTAAGCAGTTCAAACTCCATCGGCAAAGGGATATGGCGGATCAGGTCCGCAACGAATAACACAGCTCCTTTCAACAAGGCCACGGCCACCATCGGCTTCCCCTCAAAGTCTGCAATGATCCTTTCGGCCAACACCACCAGACGGCGACGAATCACATCCTCATCAATCAGAACCTTCTCTATATCCTCATGCATGGGTCGAACCCTAGCAAAAAACGGGCGGGCTTCCAACCGCCATCCTGATCAAAACACCAAAAAGATCGGGAGAGGGATCAAAAGCGCGATATCAGCCAGAACCCGCTGGGCGTTTGCGGAAAAATGGTCACGATAATGGTTCACCCCCTGCAATACAGCTGCCGCAACCATCACGGCATAATAAAAAGGTTTGGAATATTCATCCGCATACATGGCGGCAAACACCAGGGAGCCTCCGGCAAGCACAATCAAACCAAAGGTCAGGGTGGACTCATGCCCATACGCGGTTTCTTGATCCGGAGCCGATTCCGCTCGCTCCCATAAATCAATGGCGGTGATGTTCATCATACAGAGCAAACCAAAGATAAGCATTTCCCGGCACTGGTGGAAGATCACGAGTAGTGTCCGAATCACCATCCAGCCAAAATTCCAAATGGCGTCAATCAATCCTGTGTTCCTCATGGCGTACACCACGTCATTAAAATCCGTCACCAATAAGCTCGCGTTGGCCGCATTCACCGGAATCCCCACCCCCATCGCAAAAATCATCCCCGCCAAGAAATTCTTCACAAAGGGGACATCGCGCCCTTGAAAAAAGGCCACCAAAAAATACAAACCACATAACATGATCGCCACCAAACCGGCTGAAAACATCGAGCGGGGTAACACATACAGGGCCTGGTACATGCAAGCACTCCCAATCCCCAGAACCAAGACCACCAGCAACCACCTCCATCGCCAGTGAAACGCATGTCTGGGCGAAGACTCCCGGATATCCGGATGACTCCAACCATCAAACAATCGGTCGGCCACATACACACACCAGATAGCGGCCGGAAGCACCCACCACGCGGTCGGGTGCACATACTCCACCCTCAAAGCCCGGGCCAACATCCACATCCACGCCACCGCCACCAGCGGAGCGTCCAGGCTCAACAAATTGGGCAATAACCAGATTGGAGGTCGATTCTTTTCCATCGGTGTTCTTCCTTCTGTCGCCGCCCGCGAGTTGGGGAATCGACCGTGCGACGGGAAGGTTTATTCGAAATTAGTGTTGGTGACCGTCATGGCCGTCTTTGGCTTCAGCCGAGGAGTCCTTGGTCTTTTTATCGGCCTGTTCATGACCTGAATGATCTTTTTTATCACCATGGGTATCATGCCCGCCATGACCGTGCTCTTGCACAGGGTACAGGCGCTTGGTCCCCTTCTCTTCTCCTTGATCTTCCCACTCATGACGTTCACAGGAAATGAAGGAGAACAGACCGACGATAGCGAATGCACTGATGATGATTTGTTTCATGTCAGGGGTTTCCATACCGCATCCCGACAGGAAAGCAAGGCGACATTACCCCGGAATTTTGGCTATTGCGTCAGTATCCCGGATTCGGGCGCGTCCCAGCGAATCCTCCATTCCTCCTGCCATACCGGAAACCATCGTTTTTCATCTGCGAGCTTCCCCAGCGGTGTCTGCCCACACCTGCGAACCAATGCCTTGTAATAACGATCCGCCCGCTCCGGATCCTGAGCGGCAATCCACATCCCGGCCTGCCAAAACATCGCTGCCGCCCGAGGGTCCTGCCGGGGCAGCAGATGAGCAGCCTTCCATGCCAACTCCCCTGCATCATAGTAGTGAACGGGGGTCATCGTCGTGACGGAGCGACCATAGCGCTTCAAACGATTCAACTCCCCCGCGCTCATCGAGGGCACGGGCTCGGGCACATCAAAAGAATGGTATGGCTCCATCAAGCCGGCCGCCACCGCCCGGGGGTATGGTCGGCATCCGTTACTCAACCAGAACAAGCGACGCCCATAAGTCACGTGATCTTCGGCTACGGACCATAGGAGCTGGGCACGTTGTTCTTTCGGCAAGGACTCGTCCATTGCCCGGCGGTATCGCTCAACATAAGAATCGAAGGCCTTCCAATCAGCCTCCGGCAAATAAGTCCGGGCATTTTTAAAATACCGCTCACGAGCAAGTCTACGTCCCAACAACCGGGACAACCATTCGTGACCAGCGGCATCTTGAATGTTTTGTTTTCGAACGTATACCAACAACTCCTCAACCCCCATCAACGACTCGGCAACATAGGCAGCATCACTCATGAAGCCACCATCCAGAAACGCACGCAACGCCTCCGCATATTTTTCCTGAGCCAGCAAAACCGCCGCATAGTCACCGTAGGCAAATGTCCGGCGCTGGCGGAGCCACTGCTTCTTACCCGAAGTGGCATAGAACTCGCTTTCCCAAATTTGCTCACCACCATCCTGCTCGGGATCGATCAAAGCAAGATAGGATGCAAATGACTTTTCAGCCTGTGCAAAACGTCCCCCCTTGGCCTCCAATTTACCCTTCACCCAGTAAACGTCCGGATTCTCTTTCGCAGCCAGAGCCGCGTATCGCAAAGCCTGCGCATCCATCCCCGCCTCGTAAGTCACCCGGGCAAGCACCCCCGCCATCTCTTCAGATTGAGCGACTTCATGCCCATCCAAGACTTTCAGCCATGCATCCGCCATCGACTTGGAGTCTTCCGAATCGTCACCCCAGCGCAAGCCTGAGGCGATCAGCTTACAGAGGTAAAGAGAAAAGGCCTGCCGGCGTTCAGGCTTGAGAGCACACATCTCCATCATCGCCTCCCCATCCTGTTGCAAGCCCAAATTCAAAACCAATTTTACAGCTCGAGCCGCTTCGGCGGCATCCAAATCCCCCGACGCCCCCATCTCAAGGTACGTATCCAGCGCCAGTGCATATTCACCACTGAGATAGGCAAAACGAGCCCTCCACCCCTGCCGATTTTTACCGATCTCCAGGCTGTCGTGAAATCCTTCATCCAGCGACTTTTCCAACTGTTTAAACCAACCCAGCGATTTCCCTGGCCCCGACGACGTTTTTGCCAGCATCCAATACGCCCAACTGGTCCGGTACATGCGTTCATCACCGGGCAGTGCCAACAACTCAATCCAAGCACGCCGGGCTGCAGCGCTATCGCCTCGATGGTAGGCGATCGCCCCCTCAAGATAATGTTGAAATTCACGTGGCAACTCCTTGAGCCAAACATCCAACTCCCACTTCTTTTTTAAGGCAGCGAAATCCTGATCCTTCAATTGATCAATCCCCTGCATCTGCAAACGGCACCGACAATAAGCATCAAAAAACTCATCGTTCAAACCGGGAGCTGCAGCATCCAAATCCAGCTTATCCACCTCCAATGTCCGGGATCGCTGAGCATCCAATTGCCAGAGCCCCTTCTCCACAGCCGGAGGAGGCTCATTGGCCAGAGGAAACATCGAAGACAAGGCCGTAGGTGATGCTTGAAACAACTTATTCCCCCAGCCCAGCATCCGAATCGGATACTCAGGGCTACAGGCCCACACCATGCCCCAACCTGCAAGCAACGAAGCGAGCCACGCCCCCTTTCCTTGCGACCACAACCATTCCTTAGCCATCATTTATTTACTACTCGTTGCATTTTTTACATCTGTCAGAAAAAATCAAATCATTCCCGGCATTCGATGATTCGAAACCCGGCCTCAGGCTGAACATGATAACGGAACCAGGCCACAGCCAAAGACGTTCCCGGCGGCATGGGCCGAGGGTCTCCCCCCTGCCACTTCAGCACGGCCTTTGAGTCGCGCTCCAAATGAGACACCTTGTATGCTCCCATACCATCAGAAGTAAGGCAATAGCCGGACAACCACGAAACCTGAAGCACCCTCGGCAATTCAAGATTGGCCACGGTCTTGTTTTCCAGCTTGAGTAGATACATCCCATCATCCTGAGGTTCCATTTTCATCGACCATTGCTTTTCAACCTCCATCCCCTGCATCACACGCTGCAGGCTGGCCCAAGTCCAATTCATCGACTCACCGTCAACCGGAAGTCGATACCAGATCACGCCGATCATGGACTCAGGTCGGCTCTCTTCCCATTCCCTAACCAAAGATGCCATTTCTTGGTGATCCGCTCCTCTCAATTGATAGGTCACCCCCTGCCGCAGCTCCTCCCCCTCGGAAACAACATCCAGAATCCCACCATCCACCCCTACCCCCACAGCATGACGATACGTAGGTAAGGCAATCAAAAAAGGAACCCCCAACTCACCACACTGCCAAGCTGCCTCACGCGCCAATTCAGGATCACACAGCCGCTGTCCGCCCCCATATCCTAACAAGCCATGCACTTGCATCACATACCTGTCAGCATACTCCACCAACGAACTAAACCCGTCCCGCCCCAACCAGTCTGGCAAACACGTCAGCTCGAGCCGATGATCAGGAAACGCACGGCGAAGAGCAGCGCACAAGCGAACATAATCCGAGAGCTTGCCAGAGGGACAGTCGTAGTCGATTTGAAAAACAGAGGTCATCCCGGCATAGTGGCCCAACAAAGACACAATCCGGTCACAACTTTCCCGGTCCCAGGCGGATATCGAAGCTCCGGAGGCAATCCGGACGGCTAGTGAAACCTCGTGACCACGGGCATAGGCCTCCGGATCTGCAAACCGTTGAACCTCCCACGAACCATCACCTTTTCGATCCACCTCAGCCACTAATACACAAACTCCGTCGAATTGTTCGGCCCGTTCCTTGACAGCAGCCCCCACCGGATCAGTCCACACCCGCTGCCAAACATAGACCTCCTGCGCCATCGGTTGAAGCGGCGACGTTTTATTGTCCTTTAGAAAAACCAAAGATCCGACAAGCAAACAGACCAGAAATCCAGCAACTGACAGCGTCCTTGCTCTTTGCTTATTTTCTATCGCCGCCGATCTCATGATTGCCATTCAAACACCTCCCCTTTCTAGCGGCTGAAACCCTCAATGCAATCTGGGAAAAACAAATCCTGGCAATTTTGATCATGTTTGCTTGCAAGCCGGTAATTTCCAGACAGAGTAGCTATGATTTTAACCCATTCCTGAGACACCATGATGCCAGCACCCATTCTAGCCGAACTTCCCATCGGCCCCATCCTACTCGTTATCGCCCTTATCTTCGGATTCGTCTTTTTGATGATTCTTCTGAAGTTCTTCAAAACCTGGCTTCGGGCCAAGCTCTCCCAAGCGACCGTCAGCATGGGCAGCCTGATCGGTATGTGGCTTCGAAAAGTCCCCTTCGGACTGATTGTCGACAGCCGTATCACCGCCGTGAAAGCCGGACTCCCATTCACTACCGAAATGTTGGAAGCCCACTACCTTTCAGGTGGTGACGTTGCCCATGTCGTGCTGGCAATGATCGCGGCTGACAAAGCCGGCATCTCCCTCTCCTTTGACCGAGCCTGCGCGATCGACCTCGCCACCAAAGACACAGGAAAAACCGTGCTCGAAGCTGTCCGAACCTCCATCAACCCGAAAGTCATCGACTGCCCTAACCCGGCAAGCGGCAGCACCAAAATCACGGCCGTGGCCAAAGACGGAATCGCCGTCAACGCCCGCGCCCGAGTCACCGTGCGGACCAACCTCGACCGCTTCGTCGGGGGAGCCACCGAGGAAACCATCATCGCCCGGGTCGGCGAAGGCATTGTGACCTCCGTCGGTTCAGCCGGTTCCTACAAGAATGTGCTCGAAAACCCGGACTCCATTTCCAAACTGGTTTTACAAAAGGGAGTCGATTCTTCGACAGCCTTCGAGATTCTCTCCATCGACATCGCGGATGTGGACGTGGCCGATAACATCGGAGCGCGCCTTCAGGCTGAACAAGCCGAAGCCGACAAGCAAGTGGCTCAGGCAAAAGCAGAAATGCGTCGTGCCGCCGCTGTTGCCGCCGAGCAGGAAATGTCCGCCCGGACCCAGGAAATGCGCGCCAAGGTGGTCGAAGCCGAAGCCGAGATCCCCATGGCCATGGCCGAAGCCTTCCGCAACGGCAACCTCGGCATCATGGACTTCGTCAAATACCAGAATGTCACCGCAGACACCCGCATGCGCGATTCCATCGCCGGAGGTGATGCCACTGAAACATCTGAATAATTCCCAAGCCGGGGAGAGTCCTTAAACCGGCTCTCCCCGCACACCTTCAATCTCACGCCCCCCGACTACTCATGGAATTTGACGGCCAACTGATTTTTCTGCTGCTCTTTGTTTTGATCAGTGGGATCAAATGGTTTGTCGAACAGGTCAAAAATAAAGGACAAAAACCTCACGACGTCTCAGAAGACCTCGAGGAAATTTACGACGACTTCCGGGAACAGATCCGGCGCCGTCAGACAGAGCTACAGGATCCGATCGAAGAACAAGTTCCGCATCACGCCAGAGAGAACACGCCCCCACCCCTACCCGTAGCAGCCCCTGTTCAACAGGAATATATCCCTGACCCCTTACCTCAAGTCCGCAAGGTAAAACGTCCCCAACTCAGCGCTGCCGAACAAGCGGCTCTCGCCAACCTCCAGCAGCGTTCGCGCTCAGGCCGCAACACACGCTCCAAAGGGCAACAAAACATCCGCGATTTACTGAGCTCTCCCCAATCCGCACAGCAGGCCATCCTGCTTCATGAGATTCTGGGAAAACCCAAATCCCTGCAAAGCTAACAACGGCATCAGGAAACTCCGGCTTACCAGGAAGAAACCTTCCATTCCTCGGTCATCTCATCCGGAATGGCATCGAGAAATCGGGACGGTCGCATCATGTATTCCCCGGTATAGCTCTTCGGATTGGTCATCGGATAGGTTAAATACAACTGATCCTTGGCACGGGTCACGGCGACGTAAAACAAGCGGCGCTCTTCTTCAAACATCTGCTCGTCCCCCGTCTCCAGGACGCGGCCGTTGGGAAACATGCCGTCGGCCAACCAAACCAGAAAAACCACTTTCCACTCCAGTCCCTTCGCCTGGTGAATCGATGACAGCATGACGCTCTCGTCATCTTCTTTGCGTTGGTTTTTCTGCGGATCTCCGTCAACCGATGACATCAGTGACAGCTGGGCCAAAAACTCCAGCACATCATCGAACCCCTCACCATATTCCATGAGCTGCTCGATATCCTGCTTGCGGTGTTCGTAGTTATCAAAACTCGCCCGCATATAATCATCATAGACGCCCTCCAGGATGCTAAACAACATATCGGACGGGCGGGCGAAGCCACCATCCACCACCAACTCATCGAGCGTATAACACAACTGCTGCCAGCTATCTTTCGCTTTGGCGGGCACCCGGAATGTCAACATGATCGGCGAAAACGACTCCGGCACGCTGATCCCTTGCCCCAGCTCACAAGCCGACCAAGCACGCCACAGATTATCAGCGGTTTTATCTCCCACGCCTGGCAGCATCAGCGCCACCCTCTTGAAACTCACCTCATCCCTTGGATTCACCACCAGACGAATCAAAGCAGAAACATCCTTGATGTGGGCCTGCTCAAAAAACCGTAAACCACTCGTGATCTGAAAAGGAACCTTGCGGCGGGTCAGCTCCATCTGAATCTCCATACTCTGGTAATGCGCTCGATACAAAACCGCAATATCACTCGGCTCCAAGCCCTCGCCGATCAACTCTTCGATCCTCTCAGCCACAAATTCCGCCTGAAACGACGGGTCATCCAATGGAACCAAGGCCGGAACCATGGCTCCGCCGTCCCGCACAGCCCGTAGCTCCTTTTCATATTGCACCCGGTTCGGACGAATCGCCGCATTCGAAAGCTCGAGCACTTCGGGGACACTTCGGTAGTTGGTTTCAATTTTAAACACCTCGGCGTCCGGATATTTTTTGTGGAACGATAAAATATTATCCATGTCCGCACCACGCCACGAATAAATCGATTGGGCATCATCTCCCACCACCATCAAACATTGACGATCCCCAACCAATAGATCAATCAAATCACACTGGACCCGGTTGGTGTCCTGATATTCGTCAACCAACACATGCCGGAATTTCCGCTGGTAGAGACTCCGCAGATCGTCGTGCTGCTGTAACAACTTCAATGTCTGCACCAAGAGATCATCAAAATCCATCGAGTTGTTTTGTTTTTTTCTCGCCTGATATGACCGATGCACCGATTTGATCTCTTCTATCCAACGAGCCACCTGCGGGAACTGATACTCGACGACATCATCGATACTCTCACAAGTATTCTCGGACAGACTGAAAATCGAGATCAAGACATCCACCTTGGGGAAACGCTTACTGGCGGCTCCACCAGTATCCAGCGGCAACTCCTTGATCACCTGCTTCATCATGGCCTTCTGGTCATCCCGATCCAAAATGGAAAACGACCGGGTATAGCCCAGGTCCTCGGCATGCCTGCGCAATATCCGGTTTCCAATCGAGTGAAAGGTTCCACTCCACAGAGCGCTGACATCGCTAGGAATCAACTGCTCAACCCGTTCGATCATCTCCCGGGCGGCCTTGTTGGTGAATGTCAACAAGAGGATCTTCCCTGGATCCTCCCCCTGATCAAGCAACCACGCTACCCGGTGGGTCAAGGTCCGGGTCTTCCCGGAACCCGCTCCGGCGATCACAAGTGCGGGGCCAGGTTTCGAGCGCACAACTGCATACTGTTGAGCATTCAACTCCGCCTCATAATCTATGCCGGAAATCCCCTGAGAACTCCCCGGCTTCGACCGAGCTGATTTCATCCGATACTCACGTGCCATGTCCGCAAAGATTAACAAGCCCCACCGCGATGAGAAGCGGCAATATCAAAGAAATCCTGATTCTTAAGCTCCACACTTAGCGCAGGTAAAAAAATAGCCACCCGCCATGGGTGGCTATACGAGTTAAAATCTTACTTAAAAAGTATTACACCAAGGTGGCCTCATCCTGCTTGCCGCATTCTTTCTTCTTACCACAGTCCTTTTTCTTTTTTCCTGGGCAGGATTCTGCGAGCAGTGTGGCTTCATCCTTTTTGTCGCAGCCTTTTTTCTTACCGCAATCTTTTTTCTTTGCGGAACAGCCTTCGACAAGAAGCGTCGCCTCATCCTTTTTACCGCAGCCTTTTTTCTTCTTTCCCGAACAGCCGCCGTCTTCAGCCGCTACGTTCATCACAGCAAAGGAAGATGCCAACAGGAATGTCATGGTCAATTTAATCATGGTTTGTTTAGTGGTTTTGTTTAGTGGTTTTGTTGTTTGGAAATCCATCTCCTGATGAATTTCTCAGTTTAACCCCTCTTCGGAACAGCTCCATCAGGTGCTGGACTCCAGAGAAAAGGCAAACAGAGGTATGAAAACACCGCTGAATCCGGGGAGTTTCGCATCCATTTCAAAAATTGCAAAAAAAGATTCATCTTTCTGTGCCATCAACCAGATTACTTCACTTTCAATTTCCAGAAAACAGGATGTTCTCGAGAGCAGCTCTGTAACGTTTTTCGATACGTTGCAGGCCCCTGCTGTTTTTTTTCAGCGGGCTTCCATACAGACAACGCTTCTGAGCCCCAGCCAGCTTTCACGGAGTTTGGCAAAACGCTCGAAATCATCAAACCCTTCACTATGAGCCATCGTAGCAGCAAGGGCCATAACGATGATTTCACCGAAAAGGGCGGTGAAAGATGAACGCAAGGCAGCGCGTATGGACCGAGAATGGCTGGGGTGTTTCCTCGTTCTTGTATGAGACCAGAGCGTGTTTGCTAAATCAAACCAAGAGGGTCCTTGTGGACTTGAAGGAAAAATGAAGATACAAAAAATACTGACTGGAGCGCTTATAGCGGTCGCCTGTATGGAAATGATCGGAGGGCAAGATGTGCTTGCTGAAGAAATTTCAGTCGTAAAGGATCAGGTAAACTGGGAACAATTCCTTAGTCGTCACGACTTAACTTGGGAAACCATGCCTCGAAAATGGCACGAAGGCGCATTTCTTGGCAATGGTTTGATGGGGGCTGTCATTTATCAAGACGGTGACCGGGCCTTGCGTTGGGATGTCGGCCGCGCGGATGTGACATCACATCGCCGCGACAACAGTCGCCTACCAATTGGGCAGTTCTATCTTGAAACAGCTGGAAAAATTCTGAGTGGCACCATGCGCCAGGATCTTTGGAATGCCGAAGTCACAGCCACCGTTAAGACCGACAAGGGAGAGCTGACGATCCAAACCCTAACACCATCCGGAGAGAATATTATCGCCGTTGAAGTGACAGCCACCGGAGAGGAAAAGGCTGCCGTATTTAGGTTTCAGCCCAAACATGGCTTGGATTTTCGCAACATGGTTCAAAGGCAACGCTTTCCAGAGGACAAACCAAACCCTCCACCCAGTCTTGAGTCAACCGATCATGGTCAAGTTGCCCTGCAGAAGCGGCTTGGCGGAGGTGAATATGCTACGGCTTGGCGTGAAGTAAAAAGCGAGAGGAAACGATTGGTTTATTTAACTGTCGCGGATGTCTACCCATCAGGTGAAGCAAAAAAACAAGCTCTGGAAACTCTCGACGAAGTATGCGGAAAGTCATTTACCAGCATGATAAAAACGCACCGACAGTGGTGGCATCAGTATTACCCTAAAAGTTTTATTTCCATCCCGGATACCCGAATGGAAAGCTTTTACTGGATTCAGATGCACAAACTGGCCTGTGCGACGCGCAGTGACGGCGTGCCGATGGATCTGCTTGGCCCTTGGTATGTCGACACCTATTGGCCACGTGTCTGGTGGAATTTAAATATCCAGATCGCTTACAGCCCAGTCTATACCGCCAATCACCTGGAGTTGGGTGAATCATTTACCAAAATGGTGGACCGGAACCGAAAAAATTTTGAGCTAAATGCCAAAAATATCTATGGTATCGACAATGGGGCTACAGTTCCCCATACCACCTGTTATGAAGGGCTTCGCGGTAATGGAAGTACGGCCCCAGATAAATACATTAACCCGGCTGACTTTACCTGGGGATTGTTTAATTACTGGCAACATTACAAATACTCGATGGATAAGTCTCTGGTAACCGACCGCGAGAGACATGCTTTTTATGATATGCTACGCAAAAGCGTTAACGTCTATCTGCACGCAATGAAAGTGGGAGACGATGGTAAATATCACCTTCCGGTTTGGATGTCTCCGGAATACGCACAAGTCGCGGATAACAACTACAATATTTCAATGTGCCGCTGGGCCTGCGGGGTTCTACTTGATTTGAATAAACGCTACCAGCTGGATGATGAGTTGGCACCAAAATGGCAGGATCTACTGGATAAACTGGTGGATTATCAGGTTGATAAAACTGGCTATATGATGGGTAAGGATATGCCGATGAAAAAATCCCATCGGCACTGGGCTCATTTGCAGATGTTGTTTCCACTTTGTCAGGTGAACCTAGAGGATCCAACAGAGCGGGCACTGGCTGAAACGTCGATCCGGCACTGGCTGACGGTCGATCAAGGTCGCCAAATTTTCGGGTGGTCGGGCGCGGCAGCATCGTGCCTCTACTCACAGCTTGGCGATGGGAATAAGGCATTGGAATGGTTACTGAATCACCACAATCAGAAACGGTTTGTTATGCCCAATACGATGTATGTTGAAGGAAAACCGGTCATAGAATGCTCGCTCTTCGCAGCCAAATCCCTGCAGGACATGCTCTTACAGAGCCATGGAGGTCAGATCCACGTATTTCCAGCCATACCACAAATTTGGCAAGATTCTATTTTTCATAACTTACGAGCTGAAGGAGCTTTCCTCGTAAGTGCAAAATCCAAGGGAGGGAAAACCCTTTGGGTCAGAGTTAAAAGTCTGGCTGGCGAACCGTGTGTTATACAGTCCAATTTTGACGGACCATTAAAGCAAATCGGGGGGCGAGTGTCGTCAGTCACAAGAAAGGCCGACAATACATACGAGCTTGCACTGCAAAAAGGCGAGGAGATTGTTCTTTATACGGGTAAAGAGACTGACCTCGCCGTTCAGCCATTGCCAGGGGACTCAGATCTTAGCAATTTTTATGGACTGCCGGATAGGCGGAAATAGAAAAAACTCCACCAAAAATGATGGAGTTTTTTTTCGACAGTCCAAGCCTCCCACATAGGGGTGGCTGAAAGCAATAGCCCGAGCCTCCAATCAAGGGCTCTGCGCCCATGATTTCAAATGGAAACTCTCAGACTAAGGTGTCTTCCTTCTTTTTATCATCCTTTTTCTTGTCCTTGTGATCGTCACAAGTGTCACAAGCTAAGGTGTCTTCCTTTTTCTTGTCGTCTTTCTTCTTGTCCTTGTGATCGTCACAGGTGTCACAAGCTAAGGTGTCTTCCTTCTTCTTGTCGTCTTTCTTCTTATCCTTGTGGTCGTCACAAGTGTCACAAGCTAAGGCGTCTTCCTTCTTCTTGTCGTCTTTCTTCTTATCCTTGTGGTCGTCACAAGTGTCGCAGGCCAATTCACTATCATGTTTTTTGTCTGCTCCTTTTTTCTTATCGTCATCACTTTTTTCAGTGATCAAGGCTGGATCATCTGCATCGTCACCTTTTTTCTTGCCCTTATCGCACTCAGTTTGAATCAGGGTTGCTTCGCTTTTTTTTGCACCGTCGCATTTTTTCTTTCCTGAACAGCCGCCATCTTCAGCCCCCAGAGGAAGCAATAATAAGGATGACGCCAGCATGCATGAGGTTATCAATTTCATAATGTGTAGTTGTTTTAGGGTTTGTTGTGAGCCCCCAAACACGGGAGCTCATCGTATAGACCGTAGCCCATATAAGCTAACATAGTTACCCTCTTTTAAAAAAACGCCACCAAAAATCGAAAAAACAGCCAAGCATTCAAGACAACATGCCTCAAATTCCACCCTGGAGATCACGCTTCAAATGACTCGCCCTTCAGATGGCCCACATCCATCCCACACCCCGTCCCATCTATAACCCATAGGCTTCCCTCAGCTTCCCCTTGCCTGACTCTATGCCGATATCCCCAGCCCCATAAGACCGCCTCCACACAAAAAAAATAAAAAAAATCCGGCAGACTCATGATCCCCCGGATTTACTTAATAAAAATTGACTACTTCGCACACGTAATACCATTTGAGTGGTATAAAAGGTCGATCGCGGCACAAAGCCTCACAAGCGAATCTCGCGCCTCAGCAAGGCACATTCGTGAACAAGCCACAAGCGCTTCAGCCAAGCAAAAAGCCCGGGAAACGGTAGCGCTCAATCTGTGGAAATTGCAGCCTAGGCTGCAATTTCGTAATGCTCCGCAATGTCGCGCAATATACGATCGCGACGGTCACGGGCACTTTCCAAGCAGTGGGTCTTCAGCGAAAACCTCAGACGCTCGGATGTGGCGTCACTTTTGTGCACCGTCAGGTGGCACCACCACACACCTCGATTGTTCCACAGATGATGATTGGGGTTATCTTCGTTTACACGCAGAGCTAAGCGGGTTTTACTTTTAGCCATAATTCTAGTGATGTTTTCTATTTCTGTGTTAATGTCCGGTCTCTTCCCGGCTGACGCAACACTGTATACCTCAGCAATTCGCATACCGCAATATAAAAATATAATATTTATAAAGATACTAATGATTAGTGTCTGAATGGTCACACAATCAACTTGCGAGGGATTGCAGATCGGGGAGCTTTTCCAGAGAATAGCAACGTCCATGTGGGTATCTCGCTAGCATCTCAACCAGCAGCTTCTTCGATAGATACCGGAGGAGCATCCCTGCCCCGAAGCCCATTACTCGTGGATCGGCTGAAACAACACTCGAGAACCCTCATGGATCCGAGTCTGCGTTTGTGACAAAGTCGTCACACAGGCTGCCGCACAATGCCACTTAAGCATCAGGGCTCCGCTCCATTCAACTAGGCATGCTCCAAAGCAGCCCCCAAAGCGTCGAGCAAGGCATCCGTGGATTCCATTCCCACAGAGATGCGGATCAAGTGGCGGTCCAGCCCACAACCTTCAGCCCAGGCAAGCTCATCGTAATGAGCCAACAAGGTAAACGGGCACGCCAAAGAAAAATCCGTCCCCAAGCTCGGGCCCTTACTCATTTGCAAAGAATCAAAAAACTTAGCTGAGCGCTTCCTGTTTTTAAGCACAAACGACAGCAATCCGCCATATCCACCCTCTGGACGCTTGATGCGTTCATACATTTCAGGCGTGGTGAACTTCGGATAGTACAAGTGTTCAACCGCCGGGTGCTCACGCAGCATTTCCGCCACAGCCTCTCCATTTTCATTGGATGCGTGCATCCTCTCGGCGAAGTTGGCAATATTCTCGTTCAACACCCGGGCGTCCCCCTCGAACATCCTGGAGCGTCCAGGGCAGTCATTGTCAAAAAAACCAAGCAAGTCTGAATACATCGGAGAGCTGGAACAAACCGTCACCTGCCCCGCCATGACATCACCTTTCCCTGATACCCACTTGGTCAAGCTGGTGGTAATGATATCCGCATACTGATCGACCTGAATATTGGCCACCGAACACGTCGTATCATCCACAACCAGAGGAACCCCACCTTCACGGCAAGCGTCAGCCACCGCGGGCAAATCGATCGTCCGAAGCAGCGGGTTACTCGGGGCTTCACAAAAAACAGCCGCAAACTCCCCCTTGGCAATCCGACGGAGCGCTTCCTCAAAAGACTCTCCTTCCGCATGGTTGAGAAAAACCACCCCGCTACCAAAATGATTCTGCACCCTCAGGGCATCGACGTATGGGAACTCAAGCTGCAGCGTTTTTTTCCCCGGAGCCATCATGGTGACGGCTCGGAAAATAGCAAAAATCGCCGACATCCCATTCTCATAGAGAAAGACATCGGATTCCGCATAATCCCCAAACTCGGCAAGTTCCTTGCGCAAGGCCTCGACAGCAAAACCAGGCTCCCCGCCTTTACCTTGCAGCACTCGCTCCGCCTGACGGCTGCTGATGATCTCACCCGTATATCGCCAGTATTCCATCGCCACGGGATAATCGTCCTCTGGAACAATCAAAGCCTGTAAGCCCTCGTAACTGACAATCCTCAAGGCCGCGCCCGTCCGCTTTTCAACAAACCGCTGAGCCCGCTGGGCAGCATCCCGGGTAGGGAAAACAACCACCTGGGAACCCGGGCTCGCCACGGCATCCTTTGCCTCAGCAAATAGACGGGCCACCGACGGATGAACAAAAAAACGAGGGTATCCGCAACGCATCCGGTTGATCACCTTGTCCCGGCCTTCCTCATATCCAAGAACAGCATCCCAAGTAGGCAGACACACCGAACACGCATGCTGCGAAATCGGCAGCGGCATCCCCAGGTCGTCCACGTTCCACGCAGGCTCTGTTTTCAAGTCTCTCAAAATCTGAGCAGGGCAATAGTCCAGCCAGCCCAGATTACAAGCCCACTTTCTTATAAAATCCGACAGCAAGAAAGAGCATGTGCTGTTTTCCGTCGAATAAATCAAAAAAAACAAAGCTCGTTGGCGTTACATTTATGAGAAATCCGCTGGCGTCGGGCTACAGTCCATGAAAGTCTGAGACCAGCAATCCATTCCCAACCGTCTGAGCCTATACCACGTAAAGGATCTAGACCTTGGGAATATGGGCACCCAGAAGACTCTCCCAGAAGATTCTGACGCCCAAGACACCCATCATACCGTCGATACACGTCCGGAATCAGTTGATTCCAGCAAAAGAGAAGCCATGTTTCTCGGCAGCACGTATTCGGCACCCCGCCAGACACTATTTCACAAGCCAAGCTCCCACCATCTTTCAGTCATCCCATGCCAGACGAGCAACCACAGTCCACGCCTCCCAAGCAAGCCCCGATGCCCGACGGCCTGCGCACCCAGCTGGAACAGTTTAAAACACAACTCTGGAAAATCAAAGTCGCCGAAGCCATTCTCGCTGGGTTTTTCGGTCTGCTGTTGTCCTACCTCCTCGTCTTCGGTTTGGACCGATTCATGGAAACCCCGAATTCCCTGCGTCTGCTGATTCTCGTTCTCGGGGTCTCCCTGTTTTCGCTCTTTGCCCCCTACTGGATCAGACGCTGGGTCTTTGGCCACCGCCAGGAAAACCAACTCGCCAGGCTCATTTCCCGCAGATTTCCCAAATTGGGTGACCGACTCCTTGGAGTGGTCGAACTCCAAAACCAGCAGGAAACCAAAGAAACGCTCTCGCCCGAACTTCGTTCGGCCGCCATGCGAACCGTCGCAGCAGAAACGGCGAAACGCGACCTGCTTGACGCCCTGCCCGCAGCCCGTCACCGCAAAGGGGGGCTTGTGGTTATGGCTCTTCTTGCCCTTTCAGCCACTGCAATGATCAGCGTTCCCGACGCCGGAATCAACTCCCTGAAACGCTGGCTCATGCCACTCTCAAACACCGAACGCTACACCTTCACCCAACTTGATCTCTCGAACATCTCCCAACCCCATCACGTCCCATACGGAGAATCCTTCAGCATCACCATCCCACTTTCAGAAAACACCAACCGCCACCCTGATAGCGCCCGCGCCCAATACGGCAACGGCGAATGGATCGAAGCGCCACTCGTCAACCGCAGCTACACCTTCACCTTTCCAGGACAAAGAGCCAAAGACCATATCCACCTTGAAGCGGACGACGCCCGACACAGTTTGCCTGTAGAGCCCGTCATCCGTCCTGAAATGGAACAGGTTCAAGCCATGATCGAATTACCCGCTTACCTCCAAAGAGACAAAGTGAGTGCCGATCTCCGGGCCGGCTACCTTTCAGTGCTGGAAGGCAGCCAGGTCACCATCCAAACGACCATCAACCGGGCCATATCGGCAGCCGGAGCCAAAGTCATCCACCTTCCAAAAGAAGCACCCGAGGCTCTCCCGCTACCAGAATCCGCTGAGGCTGCAGAATCCGCCACCACGGCTGAAACAGAAGATCCATCGGCAAGCCCGGACGCACATCCCGAACAAAAGATGGTGCTCACGATCAATGAACGCAAGCTGACAACCCCGGCCATCACCATGCCGGATCACGCGCTCCTGATCCCAGTGGAATGGACCGATATCTACAACCTCAAGCCGGACACCTCGCTCAAAATCCGCCTCGAGAACACACAAGATCAAAGCCCGTCCACTTACATTCAGGGAGTGGAGCGCCAGCACATCATGCTGGTAGAAGAGACGCTCAGTTTCGAAGTTCTGGCTGAAGACGATTACGGATTGAAAGCATGCGGTCTGAGCTGGGAGGGTGAATTTACCAAACCAACCAGCCAGCAAGCGGCCAAAGGTGAACTCACCCTGGCTCAGGGAGCGCCGACCAAAACCACCCTGAACCAATCTTTTTCATTCTCTCCGATCAATATGGGCATTGAGCCCCAGAAGCTCATCCTCCGCTCCTGGACCGAAGATTACAAACCGGACCGCAAGCGAGTCTACTCGGAACCGATCGTGCTCTACATCCTCACCCGTGATGAACACGCCCAAGTACTTAAAAACGAATTTGACCGTGCCATCGGAGAACTCGAAGACATCGCCCGCAAGGAACAAAACCTCAACGACGAAAACCAACGGATCGAACGCAATGATGCGGAAAAGCTACAAGATGAGACCAACCTCAAAAAAATCCAGAGTCAGCAAGATGCCGAGCGCGAGAACAAAGAGCGGATGCAGCGCCTGACCGAAAAGATGGAAAAGCTCTTCAAAGATGCCGTCCGCAACGGAGAGATCGATAAAGAGGCCCTGCAAAAAATGGGGAAAGCCCTCCAGAACATGCGGGAACTCGGGGCCCAGGACCTGCCAAAGGTCGAACAAAAACTTCAGGACGCCCAAAGCCAACGCAACACCGCGGAAAAAACCAAAAAAGATCTACAAGAAGCGATCGAAGAGCAAAAAAAAGCTCTCGCCAAAATGAAACAGGCGCTCAAGGACGCCAATGAAGCCAACCGCAATTTTGAAGCCAGCACCTTCGTCAACCGCCTGAAACGGGCGGCCACCGAAGAAGACGGTATTGCCTCCACCTTCATCGACTCGATCGACGATTTGATCGGAGCCACCTTCGAAGAACTCGATCCGGTCCAGCAGAGAGCCGTCAAAGAGGCACACAACCAGCAACGGCAAACAGCCAGCGACGTCCGGTGGATTCAAGAGGACCTCGCCCACTACTATGCTCGCACCCAGAAAGAAGAACATAAAACTCTGGTAGAAGAAATGCGCAGCTCGCGCATCGATGAAGCGATGGAATTCTTATCCAATCAAGTTGCCTCCAACATTTCCGTCAAATCTCTGATCGAAGCCAAACGGCAGGCTGAACAACTACGCAAATGGGCCAAGCAACTTGAAGGAGACCAAGGAGGCGGCGGCGGCGGCGGCCAAGGCGGCGGCCAACCATCCCAGGAAGACAAAGACTTTGAATTCATGCTGAAGGTCATGCGCATGATCCAGAAAGAACAAGACATCCGCGAGCGGACCCGGGCCCTCGAAGACCTCAAACGCTCACTCAAGCTCGAAACCCCAACGAACTAACCCCCCATCATAACTCAAACCATCACCATCGTCATGAAGCTCTCATCCATCACTCTGGTCTGCGCGGCCATCACTACTCCGGTTTTACTGGGCGAAACCGGAGATCCCAAAACCAGTACCCAACCTGATCGGCAAGCCATCGAACAAGGGGTTCAACAACATGAAAAAGGAGCCCAAAAACTCGCCTTTGAACAAGACGACCTTTCGGCCGATGTCCAAGACCTCATCGATGAACAAACCGACCCGGAAGTGATCAAACTGCTCGGAGAGGTCGAACTCATCATGGCTGAAGCCACCGACTTACTCGAGCAAACCGATACCGGAGGTGCTACCATCGCGGTGGAAACCGAGGTCATCGAAAAAATATTCGACGCTGCGAAAAAGAAACAACAGCAATCCGGCGGCGGATGACAGAGTAGCCAAAAGAGCATGGGTTCCATGCTCGAAATGATGCAAAACATGATGCAAGGCGGCCAAGACGTTGGCAAAGCCCCGGGCGAAGGTCAGCAACCTGGTGAAGGCCAGGGTGAAGGCCAAGGCAACGGCGGTGGCGGCCAAGGAAGCTCAGACGGAGGAGGCCAACCCGGAGACCCGGATAACACCGATCCCAACAGCGAGCGTCGGGTGCCCAAAAATTCAGGCAACACCGGAGGCTCCCTTCCCCGTGAGTTCCAAAAAGCCATGGACGCCTACAACAAAGGAGCCAAAGAACAACTCAAGAAGCCATAAGTTCCCCCAAACATTCCCCACCAATCCATTTTCCAGAAGGACTCCACCCAGTGCGGTGTCATCCATCCCATCCACCCATGAAACGTCTACTTTGCATCTTTCTCGCCGCTCCTATGCTTCTGCAAGCTCAATCGCTTCCCAGAAGACAGAACGATGTCATCCCGGTGCAGGTGGAAACCATGTATACCAAAGGCCTGCGCTATCTCTCGAACACCCAAACCGCTGACGGGTGCTGGGCCGGGGGCAACAGCGGATCCCGTCCAGGTGTGGTTGGCCTCTGCCTGCTTGCCTTTCTGGCTCACGGAGAAGATCCCAACCATGGCCCCTACGCCCAGAAAATCAGTAAATCCCTGAACTTTCTGCTCGAAGCTCAGAAGAAAAACGAGCAGGGATACATGGGGCCCCAAATGTATGATCATGGCTTTGCAACGCTAGCCCTGGCCGAATGCTACGGCATGGTCGATGACAAGCGCATCGCTCCGGCATTACAAAAAGCAGTGGATTTGATCCTGAAATCCCAGGAAAGCAACCCGCGCAAAGCATGGCGTTACGACCCCACCACCCGGACCGCCGACACCACCGTTTCAGGCTGTCAGATTGTCGCGCTACTCGCCGCCCGAAATGCAGGTATCCCCGTCCCGGATAAAGCACTCGATCAAGCCCTCGCTTATATGAAGTCGTGCCGCAGCTCGAACGGAGCCTATGGATACACCAGCAAAGGAGGAGGACGCCTCACCCTGAGTGCCATCGGTTCACTCTGTTACTCACTGGCAAAAAAGAAAGACGAAGCCGGGTTTGCAAAAACCACCGAATACCTCAAACAGAACATCAAGGTCCAGGAAGGAACCTACCCATTCTACTTCCGCTACTACATGTCCCAAGCGCTGTTCCAGGCCGACGTTGAACTCTGGGAAAGCTGGAATAAAGACAATATCCGCCTGCTCTCAGTCACCCAGCTGCCCGATGGCTCGTGGGCTGGCAACCACGGCAATGCCTTCAGCACAGCCGGAGCCCTGCTCTCACTTGCCTTGAACTATCGCTTCCTACCGATCTACGAAAAATAAACCATGAAACCAAGTAACTTTCTCATCACCCTTGGCTTACTGGCCACCCCTGTGCTGGGTGCCGAGCCCGCAACCTCTCCATCGGACGCCGCAAATCAACCCGGCGATATGATCCGCTTCAGCAACGAGGATACCCTTCATGGCGAATTTCGCTCCTTTGCAGGAAAAGACAGCCTGACATGGAGCAGCCCGGAATCCAAGGAGCCGATCACCTTTCAAACCAAAAAACTCCACCGCATCGTACTCAACAACGGCCAGGCACGGCAGAGCCTGAAACACACATCCGCGATCCACCTGATCAATGGGGATGTCATCCCCGGCCTGATTACCGAGGTGAATGAATCACTCGTCAAAATCCAAACCGAACACCTCGGAAACATTGATGTTCCTCGAGACACGGTCTCCCATCTGACACCAAGCCCATTCGGAGGCAAACTGCTCTACTATGGACCACTGAGCACCGAAGGTTGGAAAACGATGGCGCCCACCCAAGATAAGAAAAAAGAAAAAGACGAAGAAAAAGCCGAAAAACCAGCTCAGGAAAACGAGGCCGCAAAGCCTCAAAATGAAGCGGACGCCAAAGCCAAGGAAGAAAAAGAAAAAAAGCAAGCGACCTGGCAGCACGTAGCCAACGCATGGTATGCAGGCAAGGACAAGTCGATCTATCTGGTTCGGGAAAATGCCCTTCCCGACCGCTGTAAGCTGAGCTTTGATCTGGCATGGCAAGGATCGCTCTACGCCAATGTCGTCCTCCACGCCGACTTCGCTCCACCCGAAGCCAAAGAACAGGAAGAAGAGCACAAGCATAGCCGCAGCTACAACAACACGCCGGGGCACTGCTATATTCTCAACGTCACCAGCCATAGCGCCACGCTCTCGTCCATTACCTACGATGACAACGGTAAACCCCACTCCAACCGCTTCGATGACACACGGGCGTCACTCGGACTTTCAGGCAAAGAACATACAAGTATCGAACTACGGATTGACCGACCACAAAAATCCATTCTCCTCTTTTCTGATGGTCAATTCCGGTGCAAATGGGATCTTGGAGAAACATACGACGGCAAAGGAAACCACCTCGCCTTTCGTAACCTCGGCTATAACCACGCCAAACTCAGAGTCAGCAACATCGCCATCAGCCATTGGAATGGCATGAAGGATTCCGCCCAGAGCATGAGCCACAGCAAGCGAGACGTCATCTTGCTCAACAACGGGCTGGACCGCTTCTCAGGAACCCTGAAACACCTCCGGAACCAACAAGTTAGTTTCGTCGGGTCCTACGACAGCGAACTCACGATCCCACTCGAAGAAGTTCAGGAAATCCACCTTGCCTCCAACGGACAAAAAAAATCGGAAGCCGACACCGCCCGCCACGTCTATTTCTACATCTATCCATACGGCCGGATCTCAGGAACCCCCAGCCAGTCACAAAACGGCACCACCAGCATCAGCAACGATCTCTTGGGTGAACTCAAACTCAATACGAACTACGTCAACATTATCGACTTTTCACATAACAACAGCCTACTCGATCTCTGGGATGACAATTTCTAAACATTCTTTGCTCAAACCTCTGACTGCGGTGGCCATGACCGTATTCGGTTCTGTGCCCGGAACACTGGTCGCTGATATCATCGAACTCCAAGGAGGTGATGTCCTCACAGGGGATATCAAAGCGCTCGATGCCAAGACCGTAACACTCCAATCCCCACTCACCCCCACCCCGCTGGCAATCAAAGCCGAACACATCGGCAATATCAGTTTCTCAGCAAAAGAGTCCACCCCGGAAAAACACAACGAGCAGCTCACCCTGAGTAACGGCGACATCCTCCCGTGTCAGGTCATAGCGCTCAATGACCAATCACTGCAAATCTCCACTTGGTATGCAGGTGACTTCAACATCCCGCGCGAACACCTCAGAGCTCTACAATTCGGACTTCAGGAAAACAAGCTGATCTATCAGGGGAATGATGACCCGTCCCAATGGACAACCCGTGAAGGACGTTGGTCATACAACGAGGGCAAGGGCTACCAATGCCAAAATGTCGGGACGCTTGCCCGCAAACTCGAACTGAGTGAGAACCTCCTCATCAACTTATCCCTTGTCTGGAAAGAAAGCCCAAACTTCGCCTTCCGCTTCTGCGCGGAAAATGACAAAGCCACCACCAAACAGAATTGTTACGAACTGACATTCAATTCATCCGGTTTGAAAATCAGCCGCTGCCTCACCAACCGAACCCAAATCTCACTGGCAAGCATCAACCTCAAACCTCACGAAATCGACGAACAAAAACTCGACGTCGAACTCAGGGTGGATCGCAAAACGGGTAAAATCACCCTACTGCTCGACGGCGCTGAGCGTGGATTCTGGATGGACACCTTTGAAGCCCCCGAAGGAAACTACATCATCCTCAACAACCGCTCCAACCGTGGATACGGATTTTTCATCGACCAGCTCACCGTCCGCAACTGGAACGCCGGAAACCTCCGCAAACTAACAGATAAAAAATATGCGGAAACCAGTGACCTTCTGGCTGACATCAACGGTGAGCATCTGACAGGCAAACTCCTCACGATCAACAAGGGGGCCGAAGGTGGACTCACCGTTTCCCTGTCCCGCCCGCACGCCACCAAGCCGGCCAAGGTTCCGGGAAAGCTTATCGACACCCTGTTTTTTGGTAGGGACAAAGACAGCCCAACGGTCGCACAAGGAAACTACACCGTCGAATTTGTCGGAGGTGGCCAACTCCAACTCCAGTCCCCCACACTCGACCGCGGAAAAATCACCACCAAACATCCGATCCTCGGCAACTGCACCATCGATACCAGCGCCGTGTCCCGAATCACCCAACGTAAAAATACTCCCTAAGCGGCCTGGCTCCCGGACCGTTCCTTATCTATCATGAAGCCTCTCACGCATATTTCTGCTCTTTCCTGTAGTCTCATCGGATTGCTTTGTCCGCTCATGAGTCAGGCTCAGGACGTCCAGATTGAACAGGCACTGGAAGAAGCCCTGCAAGCTGCCGTTGTCGAAGTCGCCGACCCGGACAAAGCCAACACTCCCGAGCAAACAGAAGAAAGCAAGACCGAGGAGCGAGACCCGACATCTTCTCGCATTTTCCTCATGAACGGGGACAAGCTCAAAGGGACCCCCGAAGACCTCGATCCGGAAAATAGAATCCTGTTCAACGCGGAAAGCCTGCAACAAGCGGCGGCCTTCCCACTCGAACAAGTGCTGCGCCTCCAGTTGGGAAATTGGAAAATGCGTGAATATCCGGCAACCCTCGCCCGGATCCAGCTCTGGCCACGTTACATCGGCCCCACAACCAGCGACACGATCACTGGAGCCCTCCATGAATTGAGCCCCGAGCACATCACGCTCAAAACCTGGTACGGCGGACTCATCCCCATCAAACGCTCAATGGTGAAGTCCCTGCGCATCATCAACAACAGCCCTGGAAGCTATTTCGGCCCCAACAATATCAAAGAGTGGACACTCAGCTCCGGCAAAGGGAGCTGGCAGTTCTCCAATGGAGCCCTTGCCTCACGGGCAAGCGGCGGTATCGGACGTGACATGAAACTGGGTGAAAAGTCCCATATCAGCTTCGACCTCAGCTGGACCAACTCCACCCGCTTCCGCATGCTGCTCTACTCCAACGACCTCAGCAGTGACCGACCCAACGCATGTTATGACATCACGCTCAACGGCAGCTACTGTTACCTTCAAACCAAAGGCAAAGCAAAAAAAGGAGTGCAACGTTTCGGAGGAGGCCGCTGGCCGAGACTCACCATCCCCTCGGATTCAAAACGAGTTCATTTTGATATTTTTGCCAACCGGAAAACCGGGACCTTCACCGTTTACATCAACGGCGTGAGGGGCTGCCTGCTGCAATCCACCAACCCGGATCCGGAAGATCTCGGAACCAACCTCTCGTTTGTCGCCGAAGAACGCCACCCGATTGAAATCTCCGGCCTGACCATCACCCCGTGGAATGGCACCAGTTTCCCCAACTCCAACAATAACTTCTCCGGCAAAGAATCAGACGAAGAGAATGAGGACGATGGCGAGGAAGCACCGGAAGAATCGCCACACAACATCATCCTAACCAACGGCGACGAAGTTCCAGGAACCGTCGGCAAAGTCGAAGACGGCAGGATGATCGTTGAAACGGAATACACCCCGATCAAGATCCCCATCAAACGCATCAAATCGCTTTCTCTCGGAGATGAGGAAAACCAACCGATCATGAAATCCGGAGACGTCCGCTGCTGGTTCCACCAAGGAGGTTTCATCACCCTACAGCTCAAGCAGCTTAAAGATGGCAAACTCTCAGGCTACAGCCAGGCATTTGGAGATGTCACCCTCGACCTTGAAGCCTTCCATCAAATTGACTTCCACATCTACGATAGAGAAGCCAACCAACGGCGCAGCCACCTCCGGTAGCGAACCATGACTTGATTGGCCTCCTCCAGGGAAGGTTTCGAGCAACTTGAAACTTGCAAGTTGGAACATCAGGGGGAAATCTTTCGTCATGCATCTCATTCTTGGCACCGCAGGTCATATTGACCACGGAAAATCCTCACTGGTCAGAGCGCTTACCGGAACCGACCCCGACCGCCTTCCCGAGGAAAAAGCACGCGGTGTGACGATCGAGCTGGGCTTTGCCCACCTCTCACTGCAAGACGACCACCAAACATACGAATTAGGGATCATTGATGTCCCCGGCCACGCCGATTTTGTCAACAACATGGTTTCGGGGGTCGGAGCGCTGGATATCGCCCTCTTCATCATCGCAGCCGATGACGGTTGGATGCCTCAATCTGAAGAACACCTGCACATCCTCACCTACCTCGGAGTCAAGCGGGTCATCATTGCGATGACCAAAAGCGATCTCTGCGACGATGTTCCCTTTGCCATTGAAGTCCTCCGCGATGAACTTCAGGGCACCGATATGGCCGAGGCCCCCATCGTACCGGTCTCATCAACCACAGGGGAAGGCATCGACCAGCTAAAACAAACCCTGCTACAAGAACTCAAACACTGCACCGCAGCCGCTGACAACGGCAAGCCAAGGCTCGCCATCGACCGCATTTTTTCTCCCAAAGGCTCAGGTACCGTAGTCACAGGGACCCTCACCGGAGGCCACGTGAACCTCGGGGACACACTGACCTTACAGCCACTCGGCATCCCCGCCCGCGTCCGCTACATCCAAAACCACAATCAGGCACTGGAACAAGCCCAGCCCGGAATGCGTACCGCACTCAACCTACCCGACCTGCCGATTGCCAGCCCCGGCAAGCCAGGGGCCCAACGAGGTCACACCCTGACCACCGAGACCACAGGCCAAGCAAGCACCACACTCGATGTCCTGCTCACTCGTCTGAGCCGCCCCATCCCCGGAAGCCAGGATCGACCACTCCGTCACACCGAAACCGTCATCCTCCACCACGGGTCGGCCCGCTGCCAGGCACGCGTGATTCTTCACGGCCAGAACCAACTGCAACCCGGAGAATCCTGCCTGGCTCAACTACGGCTGGAAACTCCAGTGCTGCTTCTGAGCGGCGACCGTATCGTCCTTCGCGACGGAGCCCAACAACACACTCTCGCAGGGGGAACCATCCTCGATGCCCTGGCTGAGCGCCCGGGCTTCCGCACCGATGAACGGGCCGAATTCCTACAGCAACGGGTTCAGGCCCCCGGCACCCCGCGGCAAGACCTGCTATCTCTGATCCACTACAAACATCAGCTCCCAGCCGACCAAGCTCTCCCCAACCACCCCGCATCCGTATCAACGATCCAAGATGTTCAGACCGATGAAATCGAGCAAGGCAGCATCATTCGCCACGGCGATACGCTACTCGATGCCCCCTGGTGGAAGCAGATCCTCCAACAAGCCGAAATGCTTATCCAACAATGGCACCAAACCCAGCCCGATCTTCCGAGCATGCCATTAGAAGAACTTGAAAAGTCCTTACCCGATTGCCCCCAAGTGCTCTTCCGCATCTTGCCCGAAGCCCTCGAATTAAAAGGGTATCAACGGCAAGGCAAAGGGATCGCCCACAGCAGCCACCAACTGACCCTGCCCGAACACCTCGCAGCCGACGCCAAAAACATCCTCAAGGCACTGGACCAGGCAGGACTCCAACCTCCCAACAAAGCAGAACTCACCCCCACCCCGCAAGCCCAGCAAGCGATGCAGTTTTTGATTCGATCAAAGGAGGTCATCGAACTCGACCCCAAGGTGGTCATCAGCCGCAGCAGCCGGGATCATGCTATTCACCTCGTCTCCAACTTCCTCACAAGCCGCGGCCAAGGTACCGCCAGCGAGCTGCGCCAAGAACTCGACAGCACACGGAAAGTCGTGATGCCACTGCTCGAACACCTCGACGCCATCGGCATCACGAGCCGCAACGAGAACTACCGCACGCTTCAACCGACGAACTAAGCCCGCCACCACGGAAAAACATCGGTTTTCTGACTATTTCACAAGCGCTGGGCCGCAAAAAAGAGTTTGCCAAACCCGCATCTTTCCTACATAGTGCGCCCGTCTGGACGACGAAGCATCCGGAATGGTTTGCCATTCGCTCCTGATCAGTTCATCTGACAGTCCCCGTGACCGCCCCCCGATCCACCCGATCAAGCCAATCACCAGCCTGAGACGGCTGGACTTGGTCAGTCACCGGACAAGGAGCAAGCCCGATCCGACCAATTGGTCAGTTCACCTACGCATCCCCACCATCCCTTGCTGTGCAAGATCTCCACCTCCCCGGGCTCGCAACCTTGAATGCCCCGATCAGGACGTGATTGATCTAACCTACTCCATACCAGAGGTCTATCCAGACAAAGACGATATCGCTATCCAAGATATCAACAAAACAGCCCCACGCATCCCTACCCTACCCTTTCCTTTCCTCCAAAAATTTATTTTTGATTCCCCTTTCCCCTACATTTTTATGAGTGATTCATCCACACAGGATCTGAGCCCAGACCCCAAAACCTCAACCGGAACTCCGGCAGAAAGCTCAGAGGCCAAGCCCGCAGCTAAAAAGGCAGCAAAAAAAGCCGCCAAGAAAACAGCTAAAAAAGCGGCAAAAAAGGCAGCCAAAAAAACGGCTAAAAAAGCCGCCAAGAAAACGGCTAAAAAGGCAGCAAAAAAGGCAAAGCCCCAAGAAAAAAACATCATTCAGGATGAACTTCCTCTCGATGCGGCACCCACAAGTGCCCCTACTCCAGCTGCCCCGGAACCCCGCCCGGTAGCGACTACGCCCCCCGTCAAGGACCATGCAGAGGTGAGCGACCAACCCGCTCCCCCCCAAGCTCCAAAACAAGCTGAAAACGCAAACTCTCATCCGCCAGAGGAGCAGGAAACACCCAAAATGGGCAGGGTCAAAGGCTTGGGGCCCATTCGAAAAAAAGAACGCTCACCCCAGTCGAGAAACCAAAACAAACGCCGAGGAAACGATTCGAGCAGAGACGACCAAGCATCTTCGGAAGCCTCTGCCAAAGACGGACGTCAGGGACGTCAGGGACGAGGCAAGCGCAACAACAACCGGAACCAGAATAATCGCAATCAAAACAACCGGAACCAGAACAACCGCGGAAAGCAAAAACGAGAACGCAAACCTGTGGTTCTCACCGGTGATCCGGTAGCGGTCAATGGCATGCTCGAACTGGCCCCCAAAGGCTTTGGCTTCCTGCGCGTCCCCGAGAAAAAATTCGAACAATGCAAAATGGACGTCTTTGTGCCACCGGATTTCATCCGAACCCACGGCCTGCGTGCTGGCGTCTGGATCCACGGTTCCGCCCAGGAAGGTCCCCGAGGCCCCCAGCTCACCAAAATCGACACCATCAACGAACTCACGCCCGAGGAAGCGTTCAAATTGCCGCATTTTGAAGAACTCAAAGCCGTCAACCCGAACCGCAGGATTGCCTTTGAAACCACCCCCGACCGTTACACCACCCGGGTGCTCGACATCATCGCCCCGGTCGGCCGCGGCCAACGTGGCTTGATTGTATCCCCACCTCGCTCGGGAAAAACCACCCTGCTTCTGCATATGGCCGAAGCCATCAGAGAAAAATACGATGAGTCCATCCACTTGATTATCCTTCTGGTCGATGAACGCCCCGAAGAAGTCACGGAATTTAGACGGACACTGCCTGACGCCGAAATCTACGCCAGCTCTAACGATGACCCTGCACGCAACCACGCGCGCATTGCTGAAATGTGCATCGAACGGGCCAAACGTCTGGTCGAAGGGGGCAAGGATGTCCTCGTTCTGATGGATTCCATTACCCGCTTGGCACGTGCCTATAACAACGCCAACCGAGGCGGAGGCAAAAAAGGAGGCAAAGGACGAGGGTATCAAAGCGGAGGTATTGTCGCCGGAGCACTGGAAATGCCCCGTCGCATTTTCGCAGCAGCCCGCAATACGCGAAACGCAGGCTCCCTCACCATTCTGGCTACGGCCTTGGTGCAAACCAACGCCCGCGCCGATGAAGCGATCTTCCAAGAGTTCAAAGGCACCGGTAATATGGAGCTCATGCTCGACCGCCGGATCGCCGAACAGTATATCTATCCCGCCGTGGATATTTTCAAATCCGGAACACGGCGTGAAGAACTGATCATGGCCGACCACCTCTTGCATAAAATCAACCTGATCCGGCGCGGCCTTGCAGGGCACCGACCGGAAGAAGCCATGGAACGTCTCCTGTTTTTCCTGAAACGCTTTCCTAACAACGCTCAGATGCTTCTCGAAATCAAAGGCTGATCCCTTGATTGGTAATCCGTGATAGATGATTAATCATTATCAACACGGACAACCTGCTTCCCAACTTACCGACTTTCAGACTCCACCACCATGTCTACCGAGCTCACTCGTAATTTCTCGATCATTGCCCACATCGATCACGGCAAGACCACGCTGTCCGACCGACTGCTGGAACACACAAAAACCGTCTCCCAACGCGAACAACAGGACCAGCATCTCGATGCCATGGATCTGGAACGTGAACGCGGGATCACCATCAAATCCCACCCGGTCACCATGGAATACACCGCCAAAGACGGTGTTACCTATCAGCTTAACTTGCTCGACACACCCGGCCACGTCGACTTCTCATACGAAGTCTCCCGATCTCTGGCCGCTTGTGAAGGGGCGCTGTTGATTGTGGATGCAGCCCAAGGGGTGGAGGCTCAAACCATGGCCAACCTCCATTTGGCCCACGAACAAGATCTCGCCATCATCCCGGTCATCAATAAAATCGACCTACCGTCCTGCGACCTGCCCAAAGTAAACAAGCAATTGGAGGACATCATTTGTATTCCTGCTGAAGAGGCCATCCCGGCATCTGCTAAAAATGGCATTGGCATCGAAGATATCCTCGAGGCGGTGGTCGAACGCGTCCCCGCCCCCGTCGAAGATGCTGATGGACTACTCCGGGCCTCGGTCTTCGACTCCGTCTATGACAATTTCCGAGGTGTGGTTTCTTATGTCCGGGTCGTTTCCGGAAGCATGAAGCGCGGCACACGCATCAAGCTGTTCCACACCACCAAGACTTACGAAATCAAGGAAGTTGGGGTCTTTACTCCCGGCATGAGCAAACGTGACGAACTCAAGGCCGGTGATGTCGGCTACGTCATTGCCAACATGAAATCTGCCGACGAGGTCAAGATTGGTGACACCATCACCGACAACACCCACCCCTGCCCAAAACCCCTCGACGGATTCAAGGAAATCCAGCCGATGGTCTTCTCCGGGATCTATCCGGTAGAGTCCTCGGACTTCGAAGCCCTGAAACTGGCTATGGGCAAACTGCAAATCAATGATGCCGCATTCACCTGGCAGTCTGAGTCCTCCGTGGCCCTGGGCTTTGGTTTCCGCTGCGGATTCCTTGGTCTCCTGCATATGGAAATCATTCAGGAACGACTCCGCCGCGAGTTCAACATGGATATCATTTCCACCTACCCATCCGTGATCTACGAGGTGACCAAGACCAATGGAGAGGAGCTGCTCATCGATAACCCCTGCATGCTTCCCGAATCCCAGGAGGTTCAGGAAATCCGTGAGCCGATCGTCCGGGTCTACATCATGATCCCCAGCGATTACATCGGGGAGATTATGAAACTCGTCATGGAAAAACGAGGTGAGATGGAGCACACCGAAACCATCGATGAAACCCGGGTCATGCTGACCTGCACTCTGCCACTCTCTGAAATCCTGATCGACTTCAACGACAAGCTCAAATCCATGACCCGGGGATACGGATCAATGGACTACGAGCACGCCGGTTACAAACCCGGTAAACTGGTCAAGATGGAGATTCTTATTGCGAGTGAACCCGTGGATGCCTTTGCCTCAATCGTGCACCAAGATAAGGCGGCACCATACGGTCGGCAGCTCTGTAAAAAGCTCAAGGAAGTCATTCCTCAACAACTGTTTGTTGTGGCCCTGCAGGCTGCCATCGGCGGCAAAATCATCGCCCGGGAATCGATCTCGGCGATGCGCAAAAATGTGACCGCCAAGTGTTACGGCGGTGATATTTCCCGAAAGCGCAAACTGCTGGAAAAACAGAAAAAGGGTAAGGCCAAAATGAAGGCCATCGGTAAAGTCAACATCCCCCAGGACGCCTTCATCAAGGTGCTGAAGAATGATTGATGCACGAACCGTTCTCAAAGCAGGCGCTCCATCATGAATGCACTTCGCCGTGGTGCCACATCCCGAGCCACATCCCGAGCCACATCCCGATGCTGGGCCCTGCTCATCCTGATTGCCACCATCGGTCTAGGTCTCTTCTCCCGCTCACCTAGCGTCCCCCATTCATCGTTTCTCGGTCAATACGCGGGCGACACGCTCTGGGCCATGGCCGTTTATTGGTCCATCAGGATGGTCTTTCATCGTGCTAAAATCCGTCACCTTGCGGCCGGAGCGCTCGTCTTTGCTTACGCCATCGAGTTATCCCAGCTCTATCAATCCGAGTGGATCACCCCAATCAGAAACCATCCATTGGGAGCCCTCATCCTGGGGCACGGCTTTCTGTGGTCCGACCTCCTGTGCTACGCCACAGGCATCCTCGTCGCCGGAGCCATCGACCTCACAATACAAAATACGAAACGCAGTTAGACATTCAGTAAAACAACCACCCCATCCGTGTTTGAGCCACAATACTGAATAAGAACGGGCCCCAGCTTGATTGATTCAACACTTGGCATGAATGGTCAATTTCTATCGATTACCGCCACTCGTCGCATCCTCACACATGCGATACTAACAACCGTCATATTTACTTTCCCCCACCTTCGATAGACCCTAGTGTTGGATCCCCGCCCAACATAATGAACGACATCCAACAAGCGCTTGAAGCTTCCCTTGAAGACTTCGCCATTTCTCGATCCGAACGCAAGGAGCTTAAATCCATGCTTGCAAGCATCCAGGGAAACCGAGCAGAACAGGCAAAGGTCCGTCAACTCGCGTTCCGTCTAGCGACGAAAGCCATGCAAGAAGTCGGTGAAATCACCGCCATGGACTGGCTGCAAGGCGTCATCAAACTTCTCTACAACAATGAAATGGAAATTAAATCCAGCGCTTACTTCAGCCCGGGAGATGATTGCCTTCACCGTATTCGCAGACTGATTTCCGAAAGTAGACATTCACTTGATATTTGTTTGTTCACTCTGACCGATAACCGCATTGTTCAAAAGCTGGAAGACGCCTGGTCACGCAATCTAAAGATCCGAATCATCACCGACAATCTGAAATCGGAAGACCTCGGTTCTGACATCGAGTATTTGGAACAACTGGGGATCCCGTGCAGGTATGACCAAAGCTCGGCGCACATGCACCATAAATTTGCCATCGCCGATGCCGATCTGTTACTTACAGGCAGCTATAATTGGACCCGCTCTGCCAGCACAGAAAACAACGAGAACATCCTCGTCACCAATCAGCACAAGCTCGTGCACGCGTTCCAAAAAGAGTTCGAGCGGCTCTGGAAGCAATTGGGCTAAGCCCAGCCGGCTCCTTCTTTTTGTCAGATTTTCCTCGCCCTGAGCCCTGACTTCCCCTAGATAATACTAGTTATGCGTAATCTCGCCATTGGTGATATCCACGGTTGTCTCAAGGCCCTTGAGACACTGGTCGATTTTGTAGACCCGAAACCGGAGGACACGCTGATCACCCTCGGTGATTACATCGACCGTGGCCCCCAATCGAAAGGGGTCATTGAATACCTTATTGAGCTCAGAAAAAGCCACAAGCTCATTGCCCTCAAAGGCAACCATGAGGCCATGATGGAAGATGCCCGCACCAATGACGAAGACCTCATGAACTGGCTGCTGAACGGAGGTATCGAAACCCTCACTTCGTTTTGTGCGGTCGAATTCGCACAAATTCCCAGCAGCTGTTGGGAGTTTTTTCAATCCTGTCAGGACTATTACGAAACCAACGATCACATCTTCGTTCATGCTGGTCTCATCCCCGATATGACGCTCGACGAACAGCCGGGTGAAGCCCTCTACTGGCTTCGTTTTTTCGATACGGAGCACCACATGTCAGGAAAAACCATCATCTGTGGCCACACGCCTCAGCGAAATGGGAAACCCACCGCCGAAGAACACGCTATCTGCATCGATACCTGGGCATGCAACAAAGGTTGGCTGACATGCCTCGACGTGGAGTCAGGTCGGTATTGGCAGGCCAACCAAAAAGGGAAAACTCGCAAGGGAAAACTCTAAACCCACCAGAAACCAGCGGGCAAGGTCGCCTTGTCCCCAAACTTTGGTGTAGACCCGGGCAAGGTCGCCCAATCTACGGTGTCCATCCGGCGTGCAACCGCACCTGAACATCAGGGCACAAAAAAGCCCGGTAGACCCGGGCTTTTGGCTGCTTGCAAGTGGCGGGATGGACGGGACTCGAACCCGCGACCTCCGGCGTGACAGGCCGGCGCTCTAACCAACTGAGCTACCACCCCTTGCTTGCTGTTGTCGCTTCAGGCTTGCTTAGCTTTCGCTTGCTCGCCGTCGGCGGGCGGAAACTAGTCAGAAACCCAGCCAATGGCAATACCTTTTTTGCGAAAAAATGCATTTTTATTTCAGAGCCTCAACGGCGGCCTCCAGACTCTCTGTATCTTCGATGGAAATGACCTTTACGGCCTTATCGATCCGCCCCATGAGGCCAGCCAGAACCTTGCCTGGTCCGAGTTCTACGAAAGTCGTGTAGCCGTCGGCAATCAGTTGCTGCATCGATGCTGTCCAGCGGACGGATCCAGTCACCTGCTGTTCGAGCATGGCCTTGATATCGGCCTCTCCTGAGACGCTCCGGGCCTCGAAGTTACAAACCACGGGGATCGAAGGTTCGGCCAATGAGGTTTCTGCCAGAACGCCAGCCAATTTGTCCTGGGCTGAGCTCATCAAGCGGGAATGATACGCACCGGCAACCTTCAGCTTGCGTCCCATGCGAATCCCCCGGCCTTTGGCTTCGGCTACGGCCTTATCAATGCCTTCCTCACTACCGGACAGCACAATCTGTCCGATGGCATTGAAGTTGGCGACATCAACATCGCAATCTGCGGCGAGTTGAACGACCGCTTCTTCATCGCCACCAATCATGGCAGCCATGGCGCCATCTGTTGCATCACAAGCTTCTTCCATGAAGGCTCCACGCTGGGCTACCAGTGAGAGTCCGGTTTCAAAATCGAAGGTTCCGGCCACGGCGTGGGCGGTAAACTCGCCCAATGAAAGTCCGGCAGCAGCGGCGGGCTTTAATTCCGGTAGTTTTTCCTGGAGAACCGCCAAGCAAGCGAGCCCGTGCACATAGAGTGCAGGCTGGCAACGGGATGTCCGGGTCAATTCTTCGTCGGGTCCGGAAAACATCACCTCGCTGAGTGAGAAATCCAAAGCCGCATCGGCTTGTTCAAAAAGTTTTTGGGCAACAGGATAGGCCTTGGCCAGATCCTCACCCATACCCACTTTTTGAGCTCCCTGTCCGGAAAATAAGAATACAACGTTGTTCATAACGCATCCGCTTTAGACCATCCCCATGCGACACGCAAGCCTTACAGAAAATACTTACCATTTCTTCAAAAACTAAACTTGCCAAATCTCCCGTTTTAGGTGAATTTCCCATCGCTCTGCGGCAGGAGGAAACTCCCGCCAGACGTCTGATCGACAAATCATCATGATTTTGATCTGATTCAGCCCGGCAATGGGACGGAATCAAAGCAATGGAGAGGTGGCAGAGTGGTTGAATGCACCGGTCTTGAAAACCGGCAAGCCGCAAGGCTTCGTGGGTTCGAATCCCACCCTCTCTGCCAGACGCCAGCATATCTCAGGATATGCTGGCGTCTGGCATTTATAGAGCTTACACTCACAACATACTCAGCCATGACTTTTGCAGACAGCACCCTCTATGTTGACTCGTTTCTTTCTGTCACCCTCGGTATTCTCGTCCTTTTCATCGGACGGAGGATCAACGGGGCATCCAAGCTATTGAAAGAATTCAGCATCCCCACACCGGTTTCCGGAGGTCTTTTGATCTCCGTAACCATTGCGCTCATTTACTTCACCTTCGACGTTGCCGTTGAATTTGACATGGCGGCACGCGACGGCTTACTGGTATACTTTTTTACCACCATTGGTATCAATGCGAGCCTGAAAGACCTGCTCAAGGGAGGCAAGCCTCTGATCATCCTCCTCCTTATCACCATTGGCTACATGGTGATTCAAAACTTAACCGGGATTACGGTTGCCAGCCTGTTCGGTCTTTCTGGAGCGGTGGGCATGCTTGGAGGCTCCGTCTCCCTGATCGGAGGCCACGGCACCGCCATTGCCTGGGCACCCAAGATTGCGGAAAGCCATCAGATCGAAAATGCTATGGAGATCGGTGTCGCCTGTGCCACCTTCGGCTTGATTTTGGCCAGTTTGATGGGTGGCCCTATCGCCAAATTTCTCATCAAAAAACATCAACTCAAAGGAAATACCGATGAACAACTCGAGGTGGGAGTCACCAATGATCAAATAGAGGATAAACGCGTCGATTATATGGATTTCCTCGATGCCATTCTCGCCATTCACGTCTGTCTCGTCCTAGGGTACTTCATCAATCAAGGAATAGGCCAACTCGGGCTGGACCTCCCTCTCTTTGTCAGCTGTCTCTTTGCTGGCATCCTCGTCACCAACCTCACGCCCAAAGGCCTCCCTCGGATCACGGGAACCGCTTGGCCCGCCCGCAAACCAGCCATGGCCATGGTTGCCGATATTTCACTCGGAACCTTCCTCGCCATGTCACTGATGAGCATGCAGCTCTGGACTTTGTTTGAGCTGGCCGGACCCATTTTCACCATCCTTGCAGCCCAATTCGTGATTGCCATTTTGATCAACCTGTTCGTTGTGTTCCCAGCCATGGGCAAAAACTACGATGCCGCGGTTGTCTGTGCAGGTTTCGGGGGAATCTCGCTCGGATCCACTCCGACCGCGATGGCCAACATGTCTGCCGTAGCCAAACGCTACGGAGCATCCCACCTGGCCTTTATCATTGTGCCCTTGGTCTGTGCCTTTTTCATCGACCTCGCCAATGCCGTGCTCATCCCCTATTTCCTCGGTAAATTTTAATCGCTCGTGGCGTAAATCGCCTCACCCTCTGAGCGGGCAATGCAGACGGCCGCACAGGAGTCCCCAAACACATTGACCGCGGTCCTACTCATATCGAGCAAACGGTCCACGGAGAGGAGGGCCACCACTGCCATATCCGCATTTTTCACACCCGAACTATTCAAGATCAGGAGAATTGCGACCAAACTGGCCGACGGCACACCGGCGACGCCGATGCTCGTCAACAAGGCGGTCACCACCACAGCAAACTGGGCAGCCAAACCAAAGTTCTCCCCCATAACTTGGGCAACAAACAACACCGCGACACATTCATAGAGAGCCGTTCCATCCATGTTCACCGTCGCCCCAAGCGGCAAAGTAAAACTCGAGATCCTTTTTGAAACGCCGGCATTATTTTGGATACAATGCATTGTCTCAGGAAGTGTAGCCGACGACGATGCCGTGGAAAATGCCGTGAGCAATGCCATGCGCATTCCACGGAAATGGGCCAGCGGGTCGATCTTTCCGATGTATTTCAAGACCAGAGGCATCACAACAAACAGATGCAAGCCCAGAGCTACGACCACAGTGCCAAAATATTTCCCGAGTACCACAAACAACTCCACGCCACTTTCATAGATCGTGGGCACCATCAATCCAAATACTCCGATCGGGGCCAAGGCCATGATCCACTGCGTAACCCGAATCATCACGTCGTAGATCCCCTGAATACTCCCTGATAAGGGCGACATCCTATCAACCGGCAATTGAGTCATCGCCACAGCAAAGAGGATGGAGAAAAAAATCAAGCCCAACAACTGGCCGTTATTTGATGCCGCCTGGACCACGTTAGGAGGGATCATCTTTTTAAAGAGATCGGCAAAATCACCTGCTTTTTTTTCTCCGGCGACGGCCACCTTTTCTTTTTCTTCATCCGAAGCACCGGCAGCCTGTTGCTCCAACGCCGCACGAATCTCTAAATCCGGTTCCCCTCCGCTTAAGCCGGGCTGAATGGTATTGACCAACAACAAGCCGACCAGCACAGCAAAAAAAGTCGTGGTCATATAAAAACCAACGGTCTTCAACCCAAGGCGGCCAAACCCTTCCACGCCACCAAGACTCGCGATCCCCGAAATAATCGCACTCATCACCAAGGGCACGATGATCATTTTCAAAGCCTGAATAAAAAGCCCTCCGACAAAACCACAAACGGTGATCGTGTTCAACATCACCCCCCTCCCCCAATCATCTTCAGCGAAGATCCCATCAAGGGCCCTGAATCCTGAGGCCAACAGAGTGGCCAATAACAAAGCGATCAGTATCTGCCAGTGTGCTGCAAGTTTTTTCATGCTGGCGACCCTAACGCAAGATGACTCCCGAGGAAATAGTAAAAGCCCACCTCATGACAGGTCATGTCACTCAACAAAAAAGCAAGCTTCAGGTCTTCCGGGAAACTTCCAACAAAAAAATGATCCTTTGTCGGCTCGAGCCTAACGATCTGGCACGGCTCAATGCTTCTTGAGGCTTGATTCGCTGGGCCAAGGACCTCGCCACGTCATCCTCTGCCTTCAGGCGCAGCTTTTCAGAAGTGATCGCTTGCACTGATTGCTGGGCGCCGGTCACATCCAGCTTGCCTACCAAAGTCCTTGCAAGATACCCATAGGTGGCATCACGGCGACTCAGGCTATTGATTTTTTCGGCCAAAAACATGGAGGTGCTCGCATCCCGGCGTTCAGCATATGCCACGGCGAGATCCGATTGGATACGATCCAGAGTCGCAATCGAGGAAACCAGGTCGGCCGCACGGCCGGCATCCTCCAACATCGACAATGCCTGGCGGCTGTCTCCTTGTTTTTGCCTCATTCTCGCCATTGATACGAGAGCGAGAGCTTTTTCGTCGGGACGATCAATCTCTTGCAAGGTATTGTAGGCACTCAAATGGTCTCCATCAGCTGCGGCGGCCTGAGCAATCCCACGATACGCCCGGTTCCGTTCACGTTCGGAATGGATACGCAATGCGACGTTACGGGCCAGGCCCGGACTCCCGATATCAGCGGTTACGGTAGAAACCGAGCGCAGCGCCCGCTCTCTTACTGATTTAACAGGGATCGAGGAGGTGCTGACCAGTGATCGGCTCAAATCTCCTGAGCGAGCGAGCTCTACCGAGAGGGTCTCGAGCGCATACGATTTTTCAGAATCTCCGCGGATTCGGCTGCTCACATACTCACTAATCGAGAACCGGCCCACGCGGGCCAACTCAGCCGATAACTCTCTGAGTGTTGTATCCTCGAGAGTGGGGTCCGTGATCCTCTGCAACAAGTTCATACCGCCGAGGGAGTCACCAGAGCGCACACGGTAGCGGGCGAGAGAAGCCAGCGTTGCATTTTTTACACGGTCATTTCGAATCAGTTGTACCGACTGCTCGGCCTGGATAAAATCTTTCTGGACGGCGCGTTTCATCGCAATACGTCTGTAGGCATCATCCTTTTTATTCAGATTGACGATGGTGCTGACGGTCTGCATGGCCAACGAGCCACCTTCAAAAGACGCTTCACTTTCCGCAATCGCAACCAAAGCCACATCTCGGGCACCGGCATTGATGATCTGACCAACGAGGTTTCTGGCAATATCCACCCTCCCCTGTCTAGCCGACCACGCGGCCACTTCGGAAATGGCTCGCTCCCGTTCATAGGGGTTTTGAATATTCTGCAATGCCGCCGTGGCTTCATCATTCAGTCGTTGAGCCAGCATCACCTTGACAACTTCTCTGACCGCAATCGATGATTTTTGGCTATCGTCGGGATCTGCTGCCATCTTTTCAGCCATCAATAAAATATCCCGTGCAGCGTCTTTTTGCCCCTGACTATATTGCACCTTACCCACGGCGATCAGATTCTGCCATGGCTTTTCACTTTTCATGGCCAAAGAAAAAGCCTCGGTCATGATGCTCTCACGAAGCATCATTCTGGCATCCTGACCGTGCTTGGCCACGGCTGCCGAGGGCTTAAGTGTGGGGCGCTTTGCTACAGCAACAGGCTTGGCTTTCCCTTTTGCTCCGTTTTGAGAATCTTTCGGTGAAGCTTTTGCCACTTGTTTTCCCGCTTTTGGCTTAGCCCCCGTTGCTTTTTTTCCCGCCTCAGGCTCCTTGGAGGGACCGCCTCCATGCTTCCCACTCCGTGTCCGAACTTCAAGGGGCTCGGAGGATGCCGGACGACCATGAAACACCGTCGAAGATGACCGCGCACGCACAGAGCTCGAGAGCTCATCACTCCCGTCTTTCTGAACAGGCTTAAATATGGCTACCGCACCAAGATAAAGCGTCCAAATCGAAACCAGAACAATCCCTGAAGGGACGATCATGTGTTTCCAATGAATGTTTAACGCTCTCATGATGTGTGATCTTTCGCTACGCCGCTCTCCGGCATTCGACAGGCAAGCATTCGGCAGCTTCCGTTACCTGCAATACGACCACCCACATCTGCATTTTTCAGCCATCTTAACTATTTTCACAACAAAGCTGCGCCCCACCTCACCACCGCCTAAACCATTGTTTATCAATCACTCAACGATTTCAAACTCACCATCAGCGATAATTTTTTATCATTTACCTGACCCTTTCGTGATTTTATGATCAATGCAATGATGTCGTTTTCCATTCCCTATCTACTTGGCGGACTATCCCTACTCATGCTGATCGGTCCGTCGTGTTCGAAACAACGCGAAGAAGCTCTGGGAACCTTGGAATGGGACCGAATCAACGGGCGGGCTGTTGACTCCGAAACCATCGTTGAAATATACGCCAAGGAAGGTGAACCCGTTGAGCGTGGACAAAAAATCCTCAAACTGGACACCCGGGTTCAAGAAGCCCAGGTTGCCAGACTGAGGGCCAATATGGAGCAAGCATCATGGAACCTTCAACAGCTTCAACACGGTTACCGCAGTGAAGAAATCGCGCGAGCACAAGCCGAGTTCGAGGGAGCACAGGCCAACCGAAAAGCGATGGAGATCGAATACCAACGGAAACAAGAACTCAAGGACAGCACCGCCGTCAGCCAACGTGAGGTCAACCTGAGCGCCAATGCCTACGCCCAGTCCCAGGCCAAGGAACAAGCAGCCAAGGAACAACTCAACATGCTCAAAAAAGGCTACCGCAAGGAGGAAATTGAACAGGCAAAATCACACCTCGCCGCAGCTCAGGCCGAACTCAATCACGCCAAAGAACAACTTAGTCGCTACACCGTGACGGCGGAACGGGCCGGGCTTTTGGACAGCCTGCCATTCAAACTCGGTGACAAACCACCGGTTGGAGCCGTCGTTTCAACCATCCTAGCGGGTAAGGCCCCGTGGGCCCGTGTCTACCTTCCCGCTCCTTGGCTTAGCCGGATTAAAGCTGGCGACCAGGTCGACATCATGGTGGACGGAAGAGAGCAGCCCATCCAAGGAACGGTCAGGCATATTGAATCCAACGCATCGTTTACGCCCTATTATACCCTTTCCGAGGAAGACCGCTCCCGACTTTCCTATGTTACGGAAATCGATCTTGATCCTGAAATAGCCAAAGATTTTCCACTTGGTCTGCCCGTTCGAATGCTTGAGCCACATGAATGATGTTGTCATAACCGTTGAAGGGCTAACCAAACAGTTTGGAGCCTTGACCGCTGTGGACGGGATCGACATGTCGATCCGCCGTGGTCAGGTGCATGGTTTTCTGGGGCCAAACGGGTCGGGAAAAACAACCGCCATCCGAATGATGTGTGGGCTGATGCAAGCATCCCGGGGAAACATTAGCGTACTCGGCATGCCCGTTCCGGAACAAGCAGCCATCGTTCGCCGCCATGTTGGCTATATGACCCAGCGCTTTTCTCTTTACGAAGATATGACAGTTCGTGAAAACATGCGTTTTTTATGCCAAGTCCACGGTATGAAACGCCAGCGCCGCCGCGAAAGAATCAGCGAAGTACTTGAACAATTTAACTTGGAGCCTCTGACCCATCAACGCGTTGGTCCGATGTCGGGAGGGCAAAAACGGCGCATTGCCCTGGCCGCAGCAGTCCTGACTCAACCCGAACTCCTGATTCTCGACGAACCGACCTCCGAAGTCGACCCGAACACCCGCCGGGAAATGTGGGAACACTTTTTTAATCTCGCCCAACAAGGAACCACCCTTCTGGTGTCCACCCATCTCATGGATGAAGCCGAGCGATGCCATCACCTGACGATCATGAATCAGGGTCGAATCGTAGCAGACGGAGCAGTCATGGCGTTAAAGCAGAGCCTCCCCAACCAAGTGCTTGAGGTCAAAGGAGGAGAAGTCACCCCGATGGTTCCAGTCTTGGCTGCGCTCGACAGCGTGAGCCACGTCAGTCAGGTTGGCATCGCCCTCAGGGTGCTAAGCACCAAAAATTCAGCCCGCCATGACATCTTGGAGGTTCTCCCGTCTGGCATGTCGGTGGAGCCGGTTGCCGCAAGTATCGAAGATGTCTTTGTCCAAGCCACCAGCGAAGGGAGACGGGCATGAGGTCCGGAGTTGGTTTTTCACTGGCCCGGATCTGGGCCATCTGTATTAAGGAGATCACCCAGCTTCGGCGTGACCGACTCACCTTCGCCATGGTCGTCATCATTCCGTTGATGCAACTGTTGATGTTCGGATATTCAATCAACACCAAAGTCCGCAACATTCCTATTGCTGTCTGCGACCACAGTGCATCCTCATTCTCCCGCCAACTAGCAGAGGATGTTCAGGCCTCCCAAGTGGTGACGATTTCTTCCTATGTCGATCACCCGGAAACGCTGCATTCCATGGTCCGCAACGGTGAAGTTTCCGCCGGCCTCTACATTCCGCAAGACAGTGAACGACGGTATTACGCCGAGGACAAGGAAGCCGTCGCCCAACTCATCGTCGACGGCTCGGATACCGTCATGGCCAGCGCTCTCAAATCGCTGGGGCACTTCCCCTTCATCCCCGGCGGCGTCTCATCCTTCACCCACAACCCGGGAGATATTTCAGTCACGTTGCTCTACAACCCAGCTCAACGATCCGAGCTCAATACCGTGCCCGGCCTGCTCGGATTAATCCTAACCATGACCATGGTCATGTTCACCGCGATCGCCATCGTAAGAGAACGGGAAAGAGGCAATATGGAGCTCCTGATTGCCACTCCTGTCCACACGGTTGAACTCATGTTAGGAAAACTCATTCCGTATGTGTTCATTGGCTTGATTCAAATGGGGATCATCCTTTGGCTCGGACAACTGCTTTTTCAGGTGCCCGTCTCAGGCAGTTGGATTTTATTAATCACCAGCTGCCTTCTTTTCATTTTCGCCAACCTTGGGCTCGGCCTGCTACTATCAACCATTGCTCCGAATCAGATGGGAGCAATGCAATTGTTTATCTTCATCTTTCTCCCATCCATTCTCTTATCCGGTTTTATGTTTCCCTATCAGGGCATGCCGGTGCTTGCCCAGAAACTTGCCGAACTGCTCCCGATGACTCACTTCATGCGCATCATTCGGGGGATCATTCTGCGCGATGCCGAATGGAGTGGCATCCAAGCGGACATGCGCTTTTTGGCTGGATTTTTCATCGTCACGCTCAGCCTTGCCATTCTGAGGTTTCGTCAGAGATTGGATTAATGGACTTGAGCCAACCCGTCATACACAGGCTTTTTACTAGACAGTCTCCCCATGTTGCTATCTGGTGATTTGTGAATCCTCGCATCCCCTGATGCGGGCGTCTTCAACACAAACCAAACTACCACCATGAACACAACGTTCCAACTTACCCCGACATCTCTCCTGGCAGCAAGCCTTGCCGCAGGAGCTTTGTTCAGCAGCTGCAAACCCAAACAGGAATCCACGGAGACCACGGGCACAACAGCCGAAGCAACAAGCCAAAAAGTGCTCCGCTTCTCAGCCATCCCCGACCAAGACACCACCGCCCAAACCGAACGCTATGCCCCGGCCGCAAAATGGCTATCCAAACAGCTTGGCGTCACTTTCGAATTTGTTCCCTCCAGCGATTATGCTGCATCGGTGGATAAGTTTGAAAACGGCGACATCCAGCTTGCCTGGTTCGGCGGCGTCAGTGGAGTGCAAGCCCGTGACGCGATCAAAGGCTCACGAGCTCTCGTTGCGGGAGCCAAGGACCTCGAATTCAAATCCTACTTCATTGCCAATGCATCCACCGGCCTGACCAAATCGGATGAATTCCCGAAAGGGATTGGCAACATGACCTTTACCTTCGGCAGCTCCGGCTCGACCTCGGGATGCATCATGCCCGCCTTCTTCATTCTGGAGAATAGCGGTAAAGGGCCGCTCGATTTCTTCAGCCAGAAGCCTGGTTTCTCAGGAGCGCATGATAAAACCGCCATCCAAGTTCAGAATGGTGTCTTCCAAACAGGCGCCATGAACTACAGCACTTACGACCGCATGGTTGCGGAGAAGAAAATCGACCCCGCAAAGTGTCTGGTCATCTGGGAGACTCCACCCTATGCCGACTACAACTTCACCGCGCACGGTGATCTGGACAAAACCTTCGGCGAAGGATTCACCGACAAACTGCAAACAGCTCTGCTTGAATGCAAAGACCCTGCGGTTTTAAAAGCCTTCGACCGCAAACAATTTGTCAAAGTGGACAACAGCACATTCCAGGGCATCGCCGATGTCATGAAGAAGGTGAAACTCAAGTAAACGAGCCACGAACACTTTTTACATCACAGAACCCACATCTTCGGGCGTGGGTTCTTTTTTGTTACTGATGTAATTGAGATTGATTAACTCCAGATAGAAATGCAAGAATCATGCCTTTATGGCGTGACGTGAGGACGAGCTTGAAAGCATTCGACATCACAAAAAAAACTTCTACTTTGTCGCGGCTTCTAATGGGATAACACCGACCCTTTGAGCGAAATTGTCATAGGCTTCAATAAGCCGTTTTGTAAGTTCGGGATCCTTCCCTGAAATATCGATACTTTCACCAGGGTCTTTACTGAGGTCATACACTTGCCATTTCTCGGTTCCATAGGGTTTCACAGCCCAAGATGCCTTATAGTTACCCATACGAATAGCTTTGAGATCATTATATTCCCAGCCCAATGGATCATTTGGACCGTAGATGAAAGGCTTATCTTTGGATAAAAAGGATACAAGGGATTTACCCAAGGGCTGTTCCATTTTCTCTCCCTCATGTGTTTTAGGATATGAGGTCCCTGCAAGTTCCATAAAAGTCGGAGCCAAATCCATAACATGACTCACCGCGTGTACAGTCTCCCCCTTAAAGGCCACGCCGGGACCACTGATAATAAGTGGAGACCGAATGCCTCCCTCAGCCAGGTAATGCTTGTAGAGATGAAAGGGGGTTGAACTCGCCTGAGCCCATCCCGGGCCTTGAGCAATTCTGGAAGCACGCTTGCCCCAGTTTTCAATTCGATTATCAGAATTCCTCTCAACCCAGGCCTCATCGGTTCCAGGATACATATGCATCTCAAAACCATTGGCTCCATTATCTGAGAAAAATAAGATCAGGGTGTTTTCTCGTTTCCCAGACTTTTCCAAATAATCTATAACGCGACCGACATGGTGGTCGATATTATTCACCATTGCTGCGTAAATTTCCATCCGGCGAATTTCATGTTTCTTTTGTTCATGGCTTAACTCTTTCCACGTAGGAATTCCTTTGACCCAAGGACCCAAGTCAGCGCCTTTGGGAAGAATCCCCATTGCTTTCATACGAGCCAAACGCTGCTTTCTCAGTTGATTATAGCCCTTTTCGTAATCCCCCTTCCCATGCTCCAGCCACTTATCGGGAACATGAAGAGGGTCATGGGGAGCAGTGTAGGCAAGATAGGCGAAAAAGGGTTTAGAGTCTTTTTGTTCATCGATGTATTTTATGATTTGATTTGTGTAGAACTCGGTTGAGTAAAAACCCTTGGGGACCCTAGTACGCACACCATCCTCACGATAGGTGGGGGTGTAGCTAGCGTACATCATCCACTCGTCATCAAAATGACTCGCCCCCCCTTGTAAGAGGGTGAAGGAGCGGCTAAAACCCCGTTTAGAGGGATCTTGCTCAGGCGTATGACCTAGGTGCCACTTTCCAGCCATGTATGTGTGATACTGTGCTTTTTTTAAGATACTCGCCACTGATATTACCCGTTCATTGAGACTCCCCTCGTAACCTGGCTTTCCCTTCTGGTTTTCCGATAAACGTTCATACATGTTACCAAGGCCAGCAACGTGATTATCATGCCCGGTTAACAACATGGAACGTGTAGCGGAACAACTAGGACCGGCATAGAAATTGGTAAATTTCACCCCCTGATTCGCCAGAGCATCCAGATTAGGTGTGGCAATCTCCCCCCCGAAAGGAGAGATATCAGAATACCCCATATCATCTACGGCGATCAAAAGAATGTTGGGCTTACTCTCAGCAGAAAGACTCGAATTACAAACAATTCCGGAACATATGAACAGTGCGGCTGCTATTGCTAGAAAATGACAGTTTCTGAAAAGAAGGTAGGGATTTGTATTCATATTAATCCCGAACATAGATCCCCGCGACGGCATGCCAAGAACAATCGGCAACGCCCCCATGCGCCTTTCCATCAACCTCAAACCAGTGGAGGGAGTTAAGACAAGCAATAGAAAATCGCTTCTATGGGCTACAAGGCCACGATGCTGATTTTATGCTCGCGGCACAATTGTTCGACTTCCGCGCGCCCCAACATCAGAGTTTTATCAGCCTCGATGGCAATGACGCCCACTCCTGACTTGGCGCAATTTTTCACGGTGTCCGGCCCAACAACCGGCACATCAAAACGAAAATCCTGATTGGGTTTGGAAACCTTCGCCAGGGTGATGTTTTTCCCATGACCGAGTTCACCTCCGCGGCGGATGCAGGCATTGGTACCTTCAAAGGCCTCTACCGCAAGCACCGTCCCGTGGCGAACCACCACGGTTTGACCAATATCCAGGCGGCTGGTCTCCTTGGCTATCCGGAAACCAAAGCGGGCATCCTCCAGAGCCTTCTCCTTCAGTCGCGGGCCAACGACCATACCTGCGCCAGGCAGGCGGTCTTCGAGAAAAGTAGTGGCGGGCAGCAAATGAATACCATCTTTTTCCAATTCATCGGCGATGCCTCCAAACAAGGTTTCGGCATTGCGCTCCTTCACTCTGGCCAACAGCATCATGGTGCGAACATCCGGTCTCAGGTCAAATAAGTTTCGCGGGGTGATTTGCCCAACCATCACCGCCTCGGCAACTTTCTGTCGCTTGAAAAATTTGATCATCTTCCCCAACTGCCCCACCCGAAACCAATCGTGGGCGTCCACTTCATCCACCAAGGAGGGCTCGGTCTCATCAACCACACCAGCCAGAACCAAACGAAGGTCTTCCCCCGATGCGTGGGCCGCGTCGATAAAGGTCTTGGGGTAAATCCCCCGACCGGCAATGATTCCGATGGTGCGTGACATGGGGGCAGGCTAGCGAAAAGACATTACTTAAGCAAGTACTTGGCAGCTTGCTCGACGTCCTTATCACCCCGCCCTGATAGATTGGCGATAATCACGCTGTCCTCTGACATTGATGGAGCGGTTTTGGAGACATAAGCCATCGCGTGGGAACTTTCCAAAGCTGGTAAGATCCCTTCGGTTTCAGCAAGCTCTTTGAATGCGGCCAATGCCTCGTCATCCGTTGCGTAAGAATACTCAGCCCGGCCGATATCTTTGAGGTAGGCATGTTCCGGTCCAACGGCGGCGTAATCAAGTCCGGCGCTGACCGAGTGAGTCAATTCAATCTGTCCATCCTCATTTGCCAACAACCAGGTTTTCGACCCTTGCAGAACTCCAAGCTTTCCACCTTGGAATCGAGCGGCATGCCGCTCGGGAATAATACCGTCTCCACCAGCCTCAACACCCATCATACGGACCGATTCATCACCGATAAAAGGATGAAACAAGCCGATCGCATTGGATCCACCACCGACACAGGCGACCAATAAATCGGGGAGTCGACCTTCCTGCTCAAGAATCTGCTCGCGGGCCTCCAGGCCGATCACCCGGTGAAAATCGCGCACCATCATCGGGAACGGGTGAGAGCCCAAGGCAGAGCCAAGGATATAATGAGTGTATTCCACACTGGAAACCCAATCACGTAAGGCCTCATTCACGGCCTCCTTGAGAGTCGCCTGACCACTGGTCACAGGAACGACCTTGGCCCCGAGCAATTCCATCCGGGCCACATTCAATGCCTGGCGCTCCATATCGACCGCTCCCATGTAAACGATACACTCCATACCAAATCGGGCACACACCGTGGCGGTGGCCACACCGTGTTGCCCGGCCCCGGTTTCTGCAATGATCCGCTTTTTGCCCAAACGCTTCGCCAAAAGAATCTGACCAATCGCATTGTTGATTTTATGGGCACCGGTGTGAAGTAGGTCTTCTCGCTTGAGATAGATTTTGGCGCCACCAAGCTTCTCGGTCCAGCGTTCGGCAAAATACAGAGGTGTCGGACGGCCGCAGTATTGCCGCAGCAAATAGTCGAGTTCCTTTTGGAATTCGGGGTCCAGCTTGGTTTTTTCGTATTCCTCCGCAAGCGTTTGCATCGGGTCCATCAAGGTTTCCGGGACAAACATCCCGCCATAGGTTCCGAAGTGCCCGTGAGCATCGGGGAGTCGTTCTGTTGAGGTTGTCGCTGACACGCGCGCAAACTAGTCTCCTTGCTCGCTTCCTGCAAGTCTGGACTTTGCCCCCCTCCGAGACTAATAACCGGATAAAAACCGCATCTCCAAACGTCCGGTTCTGACGTTTTGAGTAATGATACAAAATGACTTGGAGTCGGCCACCAAGGGATATGCCTTAGAAGTTTGCTCAACCCAACGCGCTCTCCCCCCCTCGCCCGGGAGCAGACGATACACACGCAGGTGGGCCACATCGGGTTGAATCAGACGAGTTGACCGACCGGTAGCGGCTTTCAAAAGAACAGGTTTTCCCTTGCCTTGACGGAAGGCTAGTTCCTCGCCCGATTGGTTCATCATGTAGATGTGGTTTTTGGGAAGCACCTTCTCGTGCATCGGCAAGACCAAGGGGGTTACCGTCGTTGCATTCTTGCCTGAGGGGGTAAGCACCACCAAATATTCACCCGAAGAGGGAAGCTGGAATTCAGTCCACTTGGTGAGGTTTTCCTCTGACGCCTCTTCTTCGGCAATCGTTTCTGCCCCCCGGTAAAGCACGCATCGCTTGCCTCCCCGATAGCTCACGGACTTTGTCCGGCGCCCCTGTTTAAAGGAAACAGATCTATAATCCCCTCCGGATTGGATAAAAAAGTTCCCGTGAATTTTCGGCAATTTACCGGTCTTTGCCGGCCCTTCCACCAAGCGTGCCTGAGGCGCATTCGCCGGAACCAAAAAGACCAGTGCCGCCTGAATTTCCACATCCTCTGCCCGTAACGGTTCCAGACACACGAGCCAAGCAACCAAAACACAGTATAACAACTTCAAAAGAACATTCATCGTGACGAGAACTCATACGGTCTGAGTTATCTTATATTTCATCCTCACTCAACCAACGAAACCGCATGACTTGGAATCTTCTCCCCAACCGACGGTTGAGTTCACTCAGGTCCTCATTTTGACTCCACTTCCCACTCCCATCCTCGGGTGATGACCACTGCCATCGATGCGCCATCTCACTGGAGTCATCCGAAGCGTCAACGTAGTCGAGTCCTCGCTGGACAATGGCCTCACAATAGGCTTTCGCAACAATCTGGCCCTTGCCATTTCTCGCATCCCCATATGAGCGAATGGTAAAGGTATCAGAGCGGGCCGTCATCAAATGCCCCAAGCGAGCCAAGACATCCGCCTGGGTCAAGGTCCCCGGGGTGCCATACGCGGAATGATGCCTGATCGCCTTGGCGTTGACTTTGCCATTCAAGTAATCGGACTCGTTCCATTCGGATCCAAGCTGAGCATCGGGAATCTCCGCATTGCTCTGATTAAACACGCCATTGATATCTGTGGCGTCAATCGCGGATTGAACCGTCCCAGCATACAACACGGCATCCGGATCCACCGAAGCCCCCAGGACAGATTTTCGATACTGCAGATCGGTCGAAAGGCTCCGGTTCACAAATTGAGACAAGGAGCAAAACGGCCCACGCAACTTGACCTGCCTGACCATGTGCTCAGCCAAAGATTCAATTTCTTCCATCGTCAGAGCCCGGTAAACCGCACCGGAGTAATACCTCCTGTCTTTGACTTCCACCGGTTGCTGGGCATCCGCCTGCGCATTTACATACATCCCCCTGGGAAAACCCACCAAATCATCCGAAATCACATCGCCCGGAGAACTGAGCAGCCCACGGGTGGATGACAAAAATGCTTTCCATGCCTCCACCGAAGTCGAATTAATATTAAAGGCCCCATCCACCAGCACGTGGCCCGCTGATTGGTGGACGTCATTCATCAGCTCAGCATCAATCTCGCCCACCGGACGCAGGGATCGGTTCGCCACTTTTTGCTGAAACTCGTCCACTCCGTCAAAGGACTCTCCGCTTTCCTGCCCGGTCAAAAAATAGCGATCCCACAGGGCCTCGTTGTAGCGGAATGAATGATCGTAAATATTGAACGGAGGCACATATGACTTCCCGTCCCACATCGCCAGAGACGTTTTATTGAGCGGCAAATGTGGTGATGCCATGGCATTGCCAATCGCATTCATGGGCATCAAAGAATCTGTCGAAGCTGAATGACTCATATCATTGGTCAGACTATTCATAATTTTACCGACATCCAGATGACGAAAATGTCCAAGCGACATGATTCGGAGCTCACGCCTGCGAACAGGATACAGCACACTCTTGGAAACCCCGCCTGTAACCGTATCATCGTAACCCACATAAACCTGGGCATCGGCGGTCATGTCCGGCTGAACCAAATCAAACAATCCCCGGCCGCAGGCAATGGCACTCAAATACAAAAAAGGAGCATTAAAACCTTTGTAAACGCCCTGGCGACTACCGGCCCCATTATACAGAGCCATCCATGGAGCAAGATAACGGTTTGAGCTTTGCCCTCCGTAGCTCCCGGCGGTGTGCCCCGAACCAAAGGAGTCTCCCATTTCTTCACCAAAGTACCGGGAGGTGTCAGCCATCTTGCGAATCACCACACCGGCGTACTTCGGGCTCTCGGTTCCATTCGCGTCTGCCACAGGCAAACGCTGCCCGTCATCCACGATTGTGGGTGTAAAAGAAGGCACATTCGAGGCATTGACCACGTGCTGCCACAGCCAGTTCACCCTCTCAAAGCCCGGTGTATTCCCGCTCGTCAGGCGCCCAAGATCTCCGCTGTTTCGAAACCCTCCCAGATCAATTTCAGGCAACATGTCCTCCATCGACTCCCCGGGCAGCTTCTTCACCCGGATTTTCATATGCTTCATGTACACCGAGCGGCCAACTGATTCGGAAATATCGGTCAAGGCCGTCAGTGCCTGACTCACCCGGCCGCTTTTCTGTTCTCGGTTTTCAGTCAGACCAAAGACAACAGAAGCCCCTGGCTCCAGTGTGTATCTCGGGATTTGAAATGCCATACTGGTGATGGCGTAGCGGTAAGAGGAATTGGCGTAAGGATAGAACAGACGCTTTCCCCCTACGAAATCGCCAGAGCCGACAACGCCTTTTCCATATCCTTCTTTATAGCGGTATGCTTTCCATGATCGATTCTGGGGGAAGTGAAAATGCACTGGCGTGGACAGATCACCTGTCCCCCAATCTCGATTGGTGTAATAAGAATAGTGCCCTTGTCCCGCAGAGGTCATCGTCACGTTGTAGGGGTTCCAAAACACAAACAAGGGCATAAAATGCATACGAAGATAAAACTCCCAATAATCGGATTCCGCGCCCCCTTGCGCTGAGCTGTCTTTCACTACGATCGGCTGAGAGACGGAATAATCGATGGCAATCTGAGCCCGCAATAGAACCGGGGAGCGCCTCAACAAACGCGCCTTCATCTTGGAATTTGACATCCCCTGCTCAAACAAATGAGGCCGACTGTCACCACTTTCCAAGGTGTTGGCATATTGGGACATCACCGGAACCGGAGCCTGCCCTACCAATTCCGGCTCAAAGGATTCCTCTCCCCCGCGGACATACGCGCGGTATACCTCCCATGGCGTGCCCGGGTAATTGCGAAAACTCACATTGGCTGAACCATTCGCATCCGGATCCAATGGAAAACTCCAATTTTTGAATAAAAAGACCGGATTATCGCGATGCTCCTGCTCATCCCCCTCATGAGCAATCAAATCCTGAAACTCTGCATCATCTACATTGACCGCCGACGTCAAATTTTTCTTCAGCCCACCCAATTTTACATCCGTCAGCAGACCGTAGGAATCGGCCGTAAGGTCATGCGGGAAACGTTTCTTCAAATGTTCGCGCAGGCTATCAGATGCCAACTCCAGAGATGATACACTGATGTATTTCCGGGCATGTTCACTGAGATGTTCAGAATCCAGTAAATCCTCACCCAAGGATAACAAATCATAAGAGGCAGGGGCCAGCACTGCATTGAAGTCCCCGCGGGTGCCATCCCCCCCAGCCACAAGTGACTGATTGGATGGTCGGTCGCGATCGCGCAAATTGATCCGGGCCTTCACTCCGTTGTCACTAACCCAATAAGCATAAGACCCGGTTTTACCAGGACCTGCATGAACATCCACCAGAGGCACCCTGACCCGATCCTCATCCTTTTCGGCCGACCTCCCAGCCAATTCTACCCATTCACCCTCAATAGGGTCATGGGCCGTCACATACCCCTCGGGGTAGTCTTCCCCCTTCTGTGGCTGAAAATGGTTCAGATCATAACGCTCATTACCCGAAACGAGGACCGCTCCGGCATGTGCCACTTTTCTGAGAAACACCCCATTGCCATACTTTGCGTGCTGATAATCATAGGGCCCCTCACCCACCGCCGTCGTCGGCCACACCACAGAATAACGAGCATGGTCAAGCTCCGGGTCAACCTGCTCATCCAAGGCCGAAAGAGACCGCATATCGAGCATATCCGATCTACCTGTAACCACCTGATCAGGTCCTGCATATTTTTGCAACTCGCCAAGAGCGACCATCAAGGCCATACGCGCGTTCGACCTTGCCACCTGCCGGTAATCGTCATGCGCCGATGATCGGACCTCCACCACACTCATTTGCAATAGGGCCAAGGTCACCAAAGCAAGGCAGAGCATCACACTCAGGGTTGCAACCAAGGAAAATCCTGGAGCCCCAGAAACCCGACTACGAGCAACACGCTGATTCGCTGAGATGAATACATGTTGACGACGCAGCATAACAACGATGTAAATACATCGATACCGACCTGAGATCAAGCAGCTTCCAAACAATCGTTCAAATCTGAACATACTCACCAACAAATCGCTCATCCCCCCCCCACTCTGGGACTACAAAGCTCCCCATGACGGCTGCGGGAGCTATGGTCGAACTCCGAAAAAGAGAGTTAACATGCCATCCAACATGCCATCCGGCAAAAAAAGTCCTCGCCACAAGGTGTAGCCAGACTCTAGCAGAGTTCTGGCAAGGCTATGAACTCTCCTCGTCTTCCTCGACGGGAGGAGCTTTGGGGAGTTTTTCCACCTCATCCAGGATGTTCACCATCTCGACACCACGCTCGGCTGAGGTATCGAGTCGGAAGCTCAGAATCGGAGTGCAGCGCAACACCACCCGCTTGGCCACACGGCTCTGGATCAAGCCGCGCTTTTGGCTGAGTTTTTCCATGACGCCACCGCTCGGGCCTCCAAGCACGCCAACAAAAACCTTGGCTTCACGCAAATCCGGAGTGATCTCCACCCCATTGACGGACACCAACAAATTGGGGAACTCAAAATCCTTCTGCACAACCGTGCTAATTTCACGGCGAAGCAATTCGTTGATTCGGTCTAATCGTTGGGACACGGGATGGATGATGATCGGTTGGGATTCAAGTGGTGGTCCACTTAGAGCGTTTGCTCAACTTTTTCGAGAATGTAACATTCAATCACGTCACCTTCTTCATACTCATCGAAGTCACCCAGACGGATACCGCAATCGATTCCTTGTTTGACTTCCTCTACCTCGTCCTTGACCCGGCGCAGGGTCGACATCTTGCCATCAAAGACAGGAACGCCACCGCGCAGGACACGGGCGTGAGCGGTACGGGTCACCTTGCCATCCTTGACAATACAACCGGCAGCGCGACCACGCTTCACTTTAAATACCTGGGCGACCTCGGCGTGACCAATGATCGTCTCGCGCGTCAACGGATCAAGCAAGCCAAGCATCGCTTCCTCAACCGTATCGATGAGTTCGTAAACGATGGAGAACAGTTTCACCTGCACATTTTCACGTTTGGCAGCACGAACCGCATTGGCTTCCACCTTGGTGTTGAATCCAAGAACGATGGCATCTGACGAACTGGCCATCATGATGTCGGTTTCGGTGATCGCTCCGGCAGCAGCACCAATAAAGCGGGCTTCCACCTTGTCACTCTTGATCTCACCAATCGCATTTTCGATGGCCTGAACCGACCCCTGCACGTCACCTTTGAGGATCAGCTTGAGTTGTGCTTTGGTATCGCCCTGAACCATCGAAAGAAGATCTTCCATCCGGCTCTTCTTCGGACGCTGAAGCCGGCTCGCCCGCTTCTTCTCAAGTCGCTCTTCAGAAAGTTTCTTGGCAGCGCGATCGTTTTTCATCTGGACGAGTTCATCGCCCACATGAGGAAGTTCGGCAAAACCGAGCACCTCAACCGGAGTTGCGGGTCCAGCCTCTTTGACTGATTCACCCAGATCGTTGAGCATCGTCTTAACCTTACCAGCGTAAGGGCCGCAAATGAATGGCATACCAGTCTTCAAGGTTCCGGCCTGCACCATCACGGTGGCGGTCGGCCCACGCCCGGGTTGCACGCTGGCTTCAATCACAGCGGCACGGGCATTGGCACGTGGGTTGGCTTTCAGTTCAAGCACTTCGGCCTGGAGCGCCATAAGCTCCAATAATTCTTCCATTCCCTGACCTGTAATCGCAGAGACTTCCACACATTCGGTATCGCCACCAAAGTCTACTGGGTTCAAACCGTGCTCCATCAATTGGGTTTTTACCCGTGTTGGGTCAGCGCCCTGGGTATCACATTTATTGATGGCCACAATGATGGTCTTCTCATTATTTCTGGCGTGCTCGATGGCCTCCTTTGTTTGAGGCATGATCCCGTCATCCGCAGCCACAACAAGCACCACGATGTCGGTTACGCCAGCACCACGGGCGCGCATTTCGGTAAAGACCGAGTGCCCGGGTGTATCGATAAAGGAAATAGGACGCCCCTCGTGTTCAACGCGATAAGCTCCAATGTGCTGGGTAATACCTCCGGCCTCACCAGAAGTCACGCGACTCTTGCGAACGTAGTCGAGCAAGGATGTCTTACCGTGATCAACATGCCCCATGAATGTAATAATGGGAGCTCTGAGTTCCAGCTTCTCCTCGGGTTCATGTTCAACCGCCTTTGGCTCCTTGACCTTCTTCTTTTTCTTGTGCACGCCACCGCCTTTTTCACGCTTTTCACGCTCAAAGACATAGTTGTGCATCTGGCAAAGCTTTTCCGCAATTTCCGGCTCAATCGCTTGGTGAGGTGCGACAAAAACCTCAAGCTTGATCAAATCGGCCATCAACTGGAAGGGCTTCAGCTCCATCAGATCAGCCAAATCACTGACAATGATCGGAGGCTTGATGGTAATCACATTCCCCTCCTTGACTTCGGCCATAGGCTCGGGCTCTTCTTCACTGGAAGGAATCTCTTCCTCAACCTCCTCGACCGGAGCCTCCACGGCTTTACTCGCTACAAACTCGTCGGCCTTTTTATCCAGGACCTTGGAAATCGAGGGCATGGCGGCACCTGATCCTTTTTTCTTATGGATCAGGGATGTTTTTTTCTTTTCCCCCTCATCCTCGAAAATATCCAGCGCAGCCTTTTTCTTCTCTCCAATGCTCTCCACCTTTGTGGCTTCGACTCGTTGACGCTCACGGCGCGACAACTTCTTTGCGGATTCATCGATCAAATCGAGAACCTCTTTGTTTTTTTTAGGTTTATCGCTGGAGTCTGCCATACTGGGTGATGGTTGGGATAGAATTGTGTTTAAGCTTGGATTGTGGGATTTGGAAAAATAGGCAAAGGCGAAAAAGGAAACGACTTAGGCGTCGCTGCCATTGGAGGCCGCTTTGGACAGAACATCGCGGGCGGCCTCTTCGCTGATCCCGAGTTGAGCAATAATATACTCCTCGGGCATCTGGGCAACAAGCTCGGCTGTCGCACCACCGGCGCGGAACAGCTTGTCTGCCATCTCGGAATCGAGCCCAAGCTGGTCTGCCAGGCTGGATGCGGCGTCTTCTACGCGGGCTTCAAATTGTTCATGTTGGCTTTCATCTTTACTCACCTGGACTTCCCAGCCGAGCAATTTGGCGGTCAAGCGGGCATTCTGACCACGGCGACCAATCGCCTTGCTCAGTTCATCCTCATCGACCGTTACGGAGACAACCTTATTGGCTTCATCGAGTTTGATGGAGCGGATATTGGCAGGTTTCAATGCTTCCACCACAAAAGTAGCCGGATCGGAATTCCAGCGAATAATATCCACTTTTTCGTTATTCAACTCACGGACGATATTTTTCACCCGGGCTCCACGGAGACCAACACAGGCGCCGACGGGGTCGACTTTTTCGTCATTACTCGCGACCGCAACCTTGGTCCGGTAACCGGCTTCACGGGCGATACCACGCAGATCCACGGTTCCGTCGGCAATTTCCGCCACTTCGGACTCAAAAAGACGGCGCACGAAGTTCGGGTGACTACGGGAAAGAATAATTTCAGGGCCGCGGTTCTCATTTTCAACAGCAACCACGTAAACTCGGATGCGATCCCCGATATTGTAATCCTCGGTCACCACCCGCTCACGCGACGGAATACGGCCTTCGAATTTACCCAGATCAATCATGACGTCGCTCTTCTCAAAACGACGCACTGTCCCACTGACGATATCACCGGCACGGTCCTTGTATTCGTCATAAATCATCTCCTTTTCAGCCATGCGGAGACGCTGCATCATCGTCTGCTTTGCTGTCTGAGTGGCAATCCGTCCAAAGTTCTTCGGCGTGACGTTGAAGTCCAGTTCGTCGCCAACCTCGGCATCCGCCTTATTTTTACGGGCCAAGGACACGGGGACCTCATTAAACTTATCGAGATAATCGTCATCTGCCACGACACTCAGCGATGCGTAAATCACGGTATCTCCCTTACGAGTATCGATATCAGCACGAATCTTCTCAATTTTATCGGCACCTGGAACCATTTTGCGATATGCCGAAATAAAAGCAAATTCGAGTGCTCCGAGAACTTTTTCACGGGCAATCCCCTTCTCCTTTTCGTAATAATCGATGAGTGCGACAATATCGTTGGTCATGGCTTTGCTTGTATAAAATGAAAAACGGTCAAATCTGTTTAGGTCACTCCCCGAGACACAAAAGAGTGGGTCTGATGACCCACCCCCGAGTATTCGCAGAGCTGATGCGCACACCCCATAGAGCTGAATGAGCGTCCTGACAAGCAGAAACTCATTCTTTCTTACCGAATTACAAGCGATTTCGACCGCTAAAACAACTCACCTAGCAATCTTCAAAGAAGCTAGCGAATCGGACAGCCATACGAAAAACGGCCACAATCAAGGCCCCATCAGGGAGCCAGTCGGTCAATCGCCCAGCCATCCCCCTGACGTGAATACAAAAAACGATCATGCACACGCCCCTTGCCCCCTTGCCAGAACTCCATCCTCAGAGGCCTGACCCGGTATCCGCCCCAAAACGAAGGAAGAGGAATCTCCCCACCTTTAAATTTCTGTCGAAGTTCAGCAAACTTGTTCATCAACAATGACCGCGAATCAATCACACTGGACTGGTCCGACACCCAGGCACCGATCTGACTCTCGCGGGGACGTGAAGCAAAATATTTCATGGACTCAGCGACACTCACCTTTTCGACATCGCCCTCGACTCGAACCTGCCGCTCAAGCGGCAACCAGGGAAAAAGCATCGCCGCCTTGGCACAGACATCCAGCTCCTTCGCCTTGGCACTTCCATAATTCGTGTAAAAAACAAATCCAGAGGCATCAAAAAACTTCATCAGGACCGTGCGCGATGCCGGATACCCATCGAGAGCAAGCGTCGAAAGCACCAACGCATTGGGTTCTTCCAACTGAACCTCCCGGGCTTCGGCAAACCAGCGCTCAAATTGCACTACCGGATCATTTGCCAAATCGGAACGGCGCAATTCACGGCTACCGTATTCTTCTCGCATTGCCGCGATCTCCTCACGACTCATTTCACGCTCTTCGCTCATCGGCGCCAGCCTAGCCAGCCTGGCCAACATGGCAATATTGAATTCTACACGAAATCCTGCTTGACTCCCCGCTAAAACGACTCTATCTCCTGCCTCCCGCAACGTAACGAACCCTTTTTCCCATGGCCACTACAGAAGTAATTCTCCGCGAAAAAATCAACCAACTCGGCGCCGAAGCCGACGTCGTAACCGTCAAAGCTGGCTACGCCCGCAACTACCTCATCCCCCAAGGTAAAGCGTTCGAAGCCACCAAAGGCAACCTCAAGCAGCTCGAATCCCTGCAAGCCAAGCGCGTCGAGCGTGAAGCCGCCGAACTCCAGGAAGCCCAGGAGCTCTCCGGTAAGATCGCCAAGCTCAAGCTTGAGTTCACATTGGAAACCGGTCAGGGAGGCAAAGCCTTCGGATCCGTCACCAACATCGACATCCATAAACAACTCTCTGATAAAGGAATCGAAATCGACCGCCACGCTATCGCCCTGGACGGACCGATCAAGACATCCGGCAAAAAAGACATCGAAGTCAAATTGCACAGCAGCGTCAGCACCACACTTAAAATCAACGTTACCGTTGAAGGTGAAGACAAAGAAGCTGCGGAGTAATCCAAGCCTATATCCAAGTTTTTACAAATGCCGCCTCCCGTCACCGGGATGCGGCATTTTTCTTTCCAAGATGATGGTCATCTGATCTGAAACAAGCTGGCATCACCCCAGCAAGAAGAAAACCAATCGACCGCCAGTGGCCGCCACCCCACCCGGTTGGGACACCTCGGGGCTGAGAGATGCAAGGGCGCGAGAGTGCATGATCACCTCGCCCCATTTCAAGCTCACCTTAGCGACATCATCGACGAGCTTTTGCCAATCGGGCGACAAAGTCCACCATTTGAGGCTCACATTCCTCGAGTTTTTCCACCAGCTTCAATTGGGTTCTGGCACGGTCCAGGTTGTGGGCCTCTCGCTGGGTTTTAAAATAGACATCCCCCTCAAGGTAGTCAGTAAGGAACCGAATACCGATCTCCAACGAAATCAAAATACCGGAAAAGGCCAAGTGCTCGATCTCGGCATCGCTGAGACAGTCACAACCATTCATGTATCCTTCAGCCAAAGCCTCAAACATCGGCATCCGCACTTCCACCTTGGACAAATCCTGCTCATCCTCAGCCGCCGGACTGACCGCAGTTCTCACCAAATCACCAAAATCATAGAGCGCAAGCCCAGGCATCACGGTATCCAAGTCGATCACACAAACCGCCTCGTCGGTCTCCGTATCCATCATCACGTTGTTAATTTTGGTATCGTTATGCGTGATCCGCTCGGGAATCACTCCGGCATCTTTCAGATCGAGCAACTTGGAAACAATCGCTTGCCGCTCACGGATAAACTCCACTTCAGGCATCGACGAAGCAAGTCGACCTTTTACATCGGCTTCAATCACCTCCATCAAGCGCTGGTAGCGTTTCGGCGTGTTATGAAAATCCGGAATGGTTTCTTCAATATCCTCAACCGGGATATCACTCACCAAATCCTGAAACGAACCAAATGCCTGGGCTGCCTGGTACGCCTGTCGAGTATTCTCAACGATGTCATACGTCTGACATCCTTCGATAAAATTGTAACACCTCCAAATTCCACCACCTTCTCCTTGCGCATAAAACCTCCCTCCACGTGCTGGATAAAGATTCAAGGTCTGACCACCCAAATCCCGCTTCACCCGCAACACCTTCCAGTTGATATGGCGGGTCACCATCTCGACATTACGCATCACGGCGTGCGGATCCTTGAACACATTGGCATTAATCCGCTGCAAGATGTAACGATTCACCTTCCCGCTCGGCCGTTTAAACGTCGCCATAAAGGTTGAGTTAATATGCCCACTGTACACTTCCTCACCACAAACAAACTCACCGGCAATGGCAAATTCATGGGCGACATCCTCAATATGGCTTTCGTCATCAATCATAGCTCTTCTCTTTCTTACTTTCTATCAGCAGCTCTCGCACGGCGCAGGCAAGGAGCCCATCATTAGTCATTCAACGCTTTTTTAATACCCGGCACGGCCAAATCCATCACAGCAGCCACTTCCTCATAAGCATCCACCCCCATCCCGAATGGGTCCGGGATATCAGCTCCCTCCATTCCCTCATCCGGGGAAATAAAATCACACATCAGCCGAATTTCAGCCTCACACGCAGGGAAAGCATACCTCAGCATTTGAGCATGAGAAGAGGTCATGGGAATCACTAAATCAACCCCCTCCAATAGGTCTTCGTCCACAGACTGACTCCGAAAGCCATCCATCCCAGCGGATTTAGAAGCAAGGATCGCATGCGTTTCCCGGCTCATCTTTTGCCCAGGCATGGCAGCAACTCCGGCAGATGCCACGCTGATATTCAAGCCATCTTCAAGGGCAACCTTCAACAGAGCCTCTGCCATCGGGCTTCGACAAGTGTTTCCAGTACAGACAAATAAAACTGACTTTTTCGCGGACATGAGACTCCCTTGTAAAAAATTGTGGCATAGGGTGCAAGCGTAAGCTGCCCCTATGCCACAATTATTGATTCAACCAATTTGACTACTTCGCTTTCAGCTGGAATGAGATCCGCTGACGGCCGTCTTCCTTGCGGGTATGGAGCGTCATTTCGTCAAGCGACTCCAGAGACTTAAGCGCTTTCACAATCATTGGCTTATTGGTCGTAAAGTCCTCACGGGCACTCTCCGAGGGAATCAATTCCTCGGCGTGTTTATCAACCAGTGTGAGCCACTCATTGGCATACTGGTTCAGCACCTTGAAATCGAACTTCATCCAGCAGCCTCGGCGTTTGCTGTTATCGGACTGATATTTGGCAGCCAAACTCTCCGAGAACATCTTGGATGTGGAGGCAAAGAACAAGTCGTCACTGACGGACACCGAAGGAACAAAATCATCATTCTGGAATGGAATGGCCATAAACCAGGTTTTAAGATCATTTTTCTCACTGCTCATCGGCGCCTGCATCGGGATTTCTTCTCCGACCATTTCACTGACGGTCTTCAAGATCTTCTCAGCCGAAGTATTGATTTGCTTCCACGACGCCTGTAACTGGGAGCGGTCATCCACTTTGCTGACAAAACCAATCCGGGGCATTTTCCCTTCATCCAACAGAACTTTGGGAACGTTTGGCACCTTGGGCAGCGATCCGTTAACATCAACCACCAAGGCAGACTCTCCACCAAGACCGGCCGAAAGATCAGCACTCAAGGCCCGCCAAATACCCAGGGCATCATTTCGGAACGTGCCGTCAAACATCTCAACCCCTTGCTTGAATTCATTGAAGTCGGGATCATCGATATCCAAAGCCGCAACCCGCTTGGTTACCATATACGTGGTCTCGCCAAGCGTGTCCATGTATTCGAGCATCTTCTGCCCGTAGTCTTTGTCATCTACCCAGTTTGCGAATAAGAGGGTCCCGCTACCATCCTCCAACGAGGAGAAGGTGTGGGGGGCATCAAGATCCAATGCCGGTGAATTCGAGCCACCAACCACTTCAATCTTAATTCCATCTTCGAGATAAACCACTCCAGCCGAATCCGAAACGGTGAACAACGATGCCAATTTCTCACCCTGCTGACTCAAACTTTCCAGCAATACTTCAACGTCCTGTGTATCCCCGAGAGAAGAGGCGTCACCCAGGCCATCCTTCAAGCCGTTGGCAAAGGAGCCCACCATTCGATAAACAATGGAACTGAGGCTACCCACTCCATCCATGACATCAGCCTCACAGTATCCGACGGTCAGCAAATCCTTGCTTAAATAGGAATCAACAAATGCCATACTCTTATGGGCACAGAGGGAGTCCTCTGCCTTATCGACAAACACCAGATCCTCTTCGGACTGACCAAAGAAAGTAATCACGTAGTCGTCCATGATGCCATTCACAGCAACAAAGCTCTTACTGGCCAGGGTCTTTTTGAATGCCTCGATGTCGGCGATATCGATCACCTCCTGCATTTCTTCGATCGTGTCATCGTCAATCTTTTCAGAGAGGATTTTGCCGTCCACCTTGTATCCGGAGAATTCAACATCACCTCGTTTGATCGTAATCGGTTCTGCCGCATCATCGAACATCATTTCCAAAATGGAAAAGCTTTGCTCCAGCTGAGCAAACACTTCCTCGCGGGTCTCTTCATCCGAAACTTTCGCTCCCTGATAATAAGAAGGCATGTCAAAAGACCCAAGCATTGCAGTCAGTTCCTTAGGAATGTCCTTCAGGTAGCCATCTTTGAACAAGGCTTCAAAATCCGGCTCAAAATCTTCACCGTCAGCGACAAATCCGTCCCCCATCGCCACCCCCGTCCGGGCACCGTAATAAGCAAATCGCTCATACAGCTTCAATACCAGATCGAAAGCCTCTCCCGTACCTTTGCCATAAGCCGCAAAATACTCTTCACTATAAGATGCCACTTGAGCGGCAAGCTCATCGGACTCCAGCAGGTCCGCCATGTCCATTCCCTCTTCTGCCATGCGTTGCATCAGAAATTCACCCATGCCCGTCTGCATAAACTGCTCAAAGGCCTTGCGACCATTGTAAACCGCTCCATAGTACTGGATATCCTTGGGCAATCGTTTTGCAAAACCAAGCTTGGCAGCGCGTTCTTCAACACTCGCGCTCGGCTGAATGGGCGCAGCTTTGGGGGCATCCGGAACATTCACTTCAGATGCAGGAGCTTCAGGGGAAGGTGCGGACGTATCCTCAGCCTTGGGCTTGTCTTTACATGCCGACAAGGCAACAACACCTGATAGCAACGGAATAAGAATATATTTACGTTTCATACTGGCGCGATTAACTGTCATTCGCCTCCGATTTACAATTATAAAACAAACGATTTTTTGGAGTGGTGTCACCCCCATTGCTGCCCCAGACAGTCACAATCTTCACTGGGATCTCGAAAAGAAGAAGCTATATTCCACATCATGCCCGAACTCCCAGAAGTTGAAACCACCCGGAGAGGAATCGCCCCCTATCTGATCAAGCACCGCATCACGGATCTGGAAGTTCGCAACCCCAATATGAGGTGGCCTATCGAAGCTGATGTTTTCGAAATGAAAAATCAAACCATCACCGAAGTGGGGCGCCGGGCCAAGTATCTCTTGTTACACGCCCAATCCGGAACATTGATCCTCCACCTTGGAATGTCCGGCAGCACCCGGATCTCCGGCCGTGATGAACCCTACAAAAAACACGACCACTTTATCCTCCAACTAGACAGCGGCCTCGACCTCAGACTCCATGACCCACGCCGCTTTGGAGCCGTGTTATGGCACCAGCATTGCGACGGACCCCTCTTTGAGCACCCGCGACTCAAAGACCTCGGCCCGGAACCCTTGGGGGATACCTTCACACCTTCCTATCTGATCAACTCGTGCCACGGAAAATCCTGCACCATCAAACAACACATCATGAACAACCGAACGGTCGTCGGGGTTGGCAACATCTATGCTTGCGAGGCTCTCTTTCGCAGTGGAATTCGACCGAGTCGAGCGGCAGGAAACATCTCAGCCATTCGGCTCTCCAACTTATGTCAGGACATTCGCAGTGTTCTATCCGAAGCGATTGAACAAGGGGGCACTACCCTCCGAGACTTCCTCAATCAAGATGGAAAACCCGGCTACTTCAAACAGAAGCTCAAAGTCTACGGCCGTGAAAGCCAAGCCTGCGATCAATGTTCTTCAGCCATTCGCAAAACCACCATCGGACAGAGATCGACCTTTTTCTGTCCTCAGTGCCAGCGATAAAATCACGACCCGTCAGAAAAAATGTATTTTTTCGAAAGAAGGTGCACGCATCGGCTTGACAAATACTCCGAATCACGCACATTCACCGCCGTCGCAGCGACAATGCCGGCGTGGCGGAATTGGTAGACGCGCGTGATTCAAAATCATGTTTCTTCGGAAGTAAGGGTTCGAGTCCCTTCGCCGGTATTTTTATTTTATCTGCATGCGACCTCAGGGCATAACCTCCCCCCTTCGGGCCCTAGGGGCTGTTTAAACTGTTTAAGCCGTCTCTGCTGTTTCAGACGTTTTGCTTGGCTTTCCGCCGACAGCTTCACTTCTCCTCGCGGATCACGCCGTGGTTTGCCACGGTTGGAGGCTCAACACCCCCCGAAGCCAATAGCTTTAGAGACTCAGGGAATTGTTGATAATGCTCTCTGACCACTTTTGCCAAGCCCAGGCGAACATCATCATCCACCACACAGATGTCTTCAGCGGGAAAAACGTCCAAAATACGGTCCAGTAGTTTTTGATGCAACACAGGCAAGCGCTCACGCCACGACTGCAGCAAGCCCTTACTCACCCGGGCAGGCAAGGATCCCATAATCCCCAAATCATTCTGGTCATGCACCAACAACCCGGATGTGGTTCCCCGATCCAAAGTCAACACCTGCAATAAATAAAGGGTATGATAAGCCAACTGCTGCTTGCGGGCAGACGCATCAACCGGTCTAGCTTCAGCTTGCACAGAACCAACCATGCCAAGGTAACAATCCACAACTGCCCGACCCAGTCGTTTTGCCAATTGCCGGTCAGCCAACGCGTCATCCGTTCGGTATTGCTCCAGGTAAAAATGCACCACCCCCCGGTGCCTCTGCATCGCAGGGATAAAAAAATACCGGTCCCCTTGGATCAAGGCTTGCTGATACGGCTCTGGAGCCTCTTTTTTCAAGCACGCTTGAAACCTCCGCACATGATCCGTATTGACATGGGAGGGGTTTAAATCAGCCATGATACGCCAGTAGCCATCCCTTCCAACAGAATCTGTTTTCATCTCTGTCCAGCTAATATGCATGTGCATCGATGGCGCATACGGGTGCTCCGGATGAATAATGGCGGACAGCGCAGTGGCTGATGATAGCTTTTTCAATGGGTCATCAAGATAATGAACCTGTGAAACATTGACTGAAGCCCGGTTATAAACCTCACCAGCCCCACACATGTAGCGAGAACCTCCTCCATGCCGCCCCTCGTCTCTCATCCACTGTACACAGGTAAAAGAAGAGCCTCTATTCAGAGCCTCCAAACCCGACACGAGACGGAGCTGCAAGTCCGATACCAAATGCTTGGCTTTTTCTGCATCTCCAGAAACCTTCATAACGCAACAGCACTATCTGAATGAACCAAACTCAGGCCAGCAAAGATTTTCAAACTTCCTCAGCCTCATCTGCATCCTGCTCCGATTCAGCCCTTTCAGACTCCTCGGAAGCGCCGGATTCCTCTGGGGCTGCGGATGCCTCCAGCGGACGAATGCCATACCAATGGTGGTCGAGAATTTCTAGCAATTCCAAGCGATACCCCTTCCCCCCTTTATTTTCCCGGTGATAACGCATCTTCACTCTGACCCGATGATAGCGGGCAGGATCAATGCGGCCGATCGGCATGCCAAAGGCGTCACGAAGAACCTCACCCGAGGTCAGATCTTCAGCATCAAGCAAACCCTGAATAGCCCGCCCCATATCACTATCAATCAATACACTGACAGGAACAGAGGCCATACCCCGAAATTCGTCCTTCACATACATCGTCGGTTTATAGAACACCAAACTCATTTCTTTTTGCTCGAAATCTTCATCCACATCCCTCACTCGCATGTACAGCCGGAACTCGCCCTCCGCGCCATCATCAGAAGCGGCAAACAAAGACCATGAAAGCTCATCATAACGGACCAGAAACTTCCAATCCAGCTTCCACCCTTGGCTCGTTTCAATCAACACCGCCTCCCAGACCTCTTCGCGGTCGTTCTTAAACAGCACCCCGATGACCGTTTCTGCAAATCCATCCAACAACTTAGCATCAATAATCCGAACCCGACTTTGTGAAGAAGAAAACCCAAGAACATCCTGGTAGTAACGGTTCATCTCGCCGGTAAGCTTCACACCTTGATACACATATTGGGAACGTGCCGCCGTCGTCGCAGCCTGCAGAAATCCCTGCATCACATTCCGGCACTCAGGCAAGGCCGCCTCCACCAACCTCTGCCGCTTTTGCAGTTCCAGTTCCTGAGCTCTACGGGCGTCTTCTATCCGCTGTGCCCCCTGCTGATCATCCTCCTCACTTCCCTCTCCGGACATCCTGACAGCCACAACAATCACCAGCATCAACACCAACCACGCAGCGACAAACAGCCAGCGCTTGCTGCCTCCGTGCCCCTTCCGTTTCGTCCGCTTGACTCTCCCTTGGCGACTTTCTTTCTGGGCGTCCATGGTCGCCATGGTGGCCTCATAAATCTGTTGCGTGTCGTGGTTCACGCCATGCAATTTGCTCGACACTCTGGGCTTCAGACTTACGCCAGATGAAACCTCAGGCACCTCCATTTCAGGAAAACCTTCCAAGCCCGCCCCTGCCAGGATCTTCCCCGTAGGAGGGTTCCCACAAATAGGACAACGTTGATCCTTGGGGTCTTTAAGAACAGCCTCAAAAAGCGCTCCACACTCCAAACAATGATAATAACCTTTGATCAATCCAGCCATATTCTATCAGGGGGTTACCCATTCAGGGTTCACCAATTCCACCAGATCCAGCTGGTTAGGCAAGGCTACTTTCTCATTTATCCGGACTTTCACCGTCACTCGTTTGTCCTTCTTTAAACTTACGACAAAACTACCGTGATCTAAAATGGCCTTCAAGCGACGATCCAACTCGGAACCTTTCGGCGCATACCCCCACATGTGATGCATTTTATCGGCAGAAAACAACATATACGCGGAATGCTCACGGTCGTTGTAAACACCTGCATAATAATCATGTTGTTTGCGAATCAAACAACGCAACAAGACCGAGTCATCGTAAATGGCTGTTGGCAATTCAGACTTGGGGCGAGGACTCAACTCCGATGCAGAAACCACACCCAACTCCCGTTCTTCGTTCGAATTCGCTCCCGCCCGTTTTTCCATGACCTCACGAATCGACAATAATGACACCTCAGACCAGCCCGTCGTTGCCTGCCAATCCAATTTCAACTCCCCCTCCTCACGCGTGAAGTAAGCTCTAAAAGGAAAAAACTCCTGATTTCGACCTTTAAAAATCAAATACGCAGTCTGGTCGGTATGACCAATGTCCCATGCTTGTTTGCTTCCAGCACCGAGATGGGGGTCAACGCGGCTATCCCAATGAGGAGCCAATGCCAGATATTGGTCCGGGTTTCTTACCCACTGGCTTCTCGCCTCCAGGTCGGACGCCTCGGTGAAGGAGGTCAACACCTTCAGTGCCTGCTTCCCAATAACACCCGAACGGTCACGAAACCATTTTTCCGGACTTCCCGCATAGGGGTCCTTCTTTTCTTCCACTGGAGGAGGAACTTCCTCTGCCTTCACAGTAGCTCCACCAAAAGCACCTCTAAGGGTCACGCCACCAACCACAACCAACACCACAGTCAGCCCTCCGAGCACCAGAGATTTCCACCCGATCGAAAACGATTGCCCCCATTCCTCTTCCTGCTGCTCCGCTTGATCCGGACGAGCGGCAAGTTTTTCAAACTTCGCTTTGTCCACCTTGATTCGCTCCTTGCCGGGGTCAACCGAGCGCTCCAATCGCAAAACCTCTTCCTGTTCGGTCTCCTGCAATTGTGCAGTCGAAGGCACGGCTACAGCCACACGGGGTTCCGGACGAATTTCGCGAGGCTGGGCTACCTGCGCATCAGCTTGGGACTCCTCACCCGAAACGATCAACCGGGCCCCTCCTTTCTGAATCACCTTGGATTCGTCATCGGTTTCGCCTGGAGCAAGGCCTTGGTCTTCATCACAGTTACTCATGTTGTGAGAGTAAAACAACCCATTTCACGGCATCTGGCAAGCCTCCCTTTCAGGGATTTGACTCCTCGCTGCGATCTCTCCAAAAAAAATGTCCTTTGCATCCACCTCAGCTTACATCAACCGTGGAGCCCCACCTTTGACTCCCCCCTTGGGACCTCCTTGAGCTCCCGGTCGGCCTCCTCCCCGCTTATCCCCGGGAGTCGAAGGACCCTTACCGTGAGGGCCTTTCCCTCTCCTTGGCTTTGCCTCATTCGGATGTGGGCCATGGCGACGCATTCGGTCGTGGGCTCTACGAATGTCCTCCGGCTTAATTTCGCCATCGCCATCAACATCCAATCGCTCGAACAATAATTTGCGGCGCTCTTCCGGGATACGGTCCACCCATGGCATGCTCGAATATTCCGAGTAATCGAGGCCTCCGCTCTGGTTGGTGTCGTATTTATGAATGTCAAGATGAGGCATCCCCCGCCCAGGCCCATGCATGGCACGTTTGACCTCACCCTTCTGGATTTTTTGATCTTGATTGCGGTCCAGACGACGGAACATCCTGCGCCGCTCGGCATCCTCCATTTTGGCAAAGAAAGAAATCTTGGAAAACTCTTCGTAATCGATAGCCCCCGACTTGTCCGTGTCGTGCTGGTCGAATTCATCCTCAATCGACTTGGTCCAGCGAGGCGGCTTCGGCTTCAGCTCACTCATGTCCAGCTTTCCATCTTTATTGCGATCCAAATAGGAAAACAAGCGGCGCCTCTTTTGATCATCGATCCGAGCCAAACGTGGCGATTGGGAAAATTCTTCAAAGGTCAAAAAACCATCACCGTCGAGATCCAAGGCCTTGAAATCAATCGAGGCGTCCGGGCGACCAGGCCGGTCCTGCCCAGGGCGTGGTTTGCCGCCCTTGCGCTCCGCCCCTCGCCCGTCCCCCTCGCGTGCCTTTTCCTGGGGAAAAGCTGAGAGGTCGCCCATGGTAACAACAAGTAATGACAGCGTCGTTATGACACTGTTCAACAAAGTCGCGCTGGAAGCTAAATTGAGCATTCTGTCTATTGGATTACGTTGAACGCAGGGTGATATTGTCAGGTGATTTTCGTGTTTAACCAGGCTGAGGTTTCAGCAAAGCCCTCGACAGCACAGTCATTAGCTCGCCTGAAATCCGCCCCTCTCGGCAACCATCACCGACAAAGAACATAAAAACTTCCAAGACAAACATCTGACCTGCACCAGCATCTTGCCGACACCGCACGGGTGCTGTCAATGCCGCTTTAACCCCATCCAGACAAAAGAGTTGTGTCTCAGCCCCTTTTTTTTGAGTTGTTTGCCAGCCTGTTAACACCTATCTCAACTCCGCGATGCACATCCAAGACATTCTCAAAGGCCCCGAACCTACGTTTTCATTCGAATTTTTCCCTCCGAAAAACAACGAGGCATCCAATGCTCTGTATGAAGTCATCCGCGACCTCTCCTCCTGTAAGCCCTCATTCGTCAGTGTCACCTACGGAGCCGGCGGTTCAACCCGTGAACTTACCCATGACCTGGTTGTCCGCATCAAAGAAACCACAAGCATCCCACCCATCCCCCACCTCACCTGCGTCAACCACAACGAAGAGGAAATCACTCAAACACTCAGCCGCTACGCGTCCGTCGGGATCGGCAACATCCTGGCCCTCCGCGGAGACCCCCCCGCCAACCTCACCGACTACAACCCAGCCAACGACAGCTTTCAACACGCTGCCGACCTGGTCCGGCACATTCGCCAGTTCAATGAAAGCGGACAACACCCGGACCCTCGTGGCTTTGGCATCGGCGTTGCGGCTTTCCCCGAGGGCCACCCCGACACGCCAAACCGGCTAAAGGAAATGGACTACCTCAAAGCCAAGGTAGACGAAGGAGCCGACTACATCTGCACCCAACTCTTCTTCGATAACCATGATTTTCTGGACTTTAGAGACCGCTGCCGATTGGCAGGCATCGAAATCCCGATCATTGCAGGCATCATGCCTGTCACTTCAGCCAAGGGAATCCATCGGATGGCAGAGTTGGCCGCCGGAGCCCGCTTTCCGGCCCGACTGCTTCGAGCGCTGAACCGGGCTGGCAATAAACAGGAATCCGTCCAACGCGTCGGCATTCAACATGCTGCGGAACAGTGCGCCGGACTCCTCGACGCCGAAGTCGATGGCATTCATTTCTACACTCTGAATCAAAGCAGGGCGACCCGGGAGGTCTACGCATCACTCGGAATGGCGTAGAGCCCATCCCATGAAAAATGGGAAACCCTGGTAAATAAACTACACGCTCACCAGCACTGTGACGGCTAGCGGCGGTTGCGGCCCAGCACATACATTTGCTGTGCCTGATCCAAGGTCAGGGTTTGCAGTCGCCCGGTCAAGGGAACATCAATCCATATCCGCTGGGACTCTTGGTCAAAAGGATATGCGGCCTTGAGGCCCGGAGATTTATCAAAGGCATCTTCATTCAACCCGAGCTTCACCAAACCGTCAAAGCGGCGCACCCGGTTCTCGGCTAAAATAGCCGTATCCTGCACACTTAAAGTTTCAGATTTCTCACCATTTTTGGAGGTACTTTTAACGTCACCCACACCCTTGGCGGCCTCATTGAGTGAGACCCCCGAATCCCGCGATTCCAGGACTTCGTCCTCTGCTCTCCAGTTTTTTTCAATCACGTCCTGAACCACGGCAACATCTTCGATACTCAAAACCTTGGCTACCTCTTCATAGCTAGGCATGCGCAATAAAAACCCACCTGCCAAATGGAGCAATTCTCCCGCTTGAAAATCCAATTCACTGACTTTCAACTGATTTCCTCCGGTTCGAATCCGGCACCCACCTTCAGTAAAAGAAATTTTGCGATAACTATTATACACATCCACCACACTCAAAGCCGAAAGGATGGGCAGACTGTTATCTCGCAAGACCAAAACATCACCATCATCCAACGACAATGCCAGGTTCAACACAATGCCCTCCTGACTGTTGGTAGACCCCCCGATGGTACCTTTACCTGAAACATTGCCCTCCATCCACTCAGCGTAAGATGCGGGAAGCAGTGATTTGACCGGCATCGACTCCAAAACCAAAGACCCTTCAGCCTCTGGTTGGCCACCTTCTCCCATATCCAACTTGAACCTCAGCTTCCCTTTCCCTGAAGTCAAAACACCCTCTTTTAAGTGGACTCCTGACGCATCACACCGCACGACAAGCTTCTCAATCGTCAACTGACTCAGCCAGTTCTGAGAAAAAGTCCCCCCCCGAAATTCAAGCGTCCAACTATCTTCATCTCTGGCGGCAGTCATCCGGCTCTCCCGAATGTGCCCTTTGTTGTTGGCCGAATACCCCCAGCTTAGATTCGTTTTATTGACTTCAAGCCAGTCAAACTGAAATTGCCCATAGCCATCAAAAAGCGCCGCGTATGCCTTGGCTGCCTCCTCATCATTCGCGCCTCCACCCTTGAGGTCGATATCCAAACGCTCCACAAAGAGCCCACCTCCATTCCACTTACCAATCAATCCGTCGGTCAACTTCATGTTCATTCGGACCAGGCGAGCCCGCAAACTATGGTAAAACGAATCATCTGTTCCTTCAATCGACACCATCGAGATCGAAGCAATATCACGATCTTTACGAATGCTGCCAATTTTACAATCCTTGCCGTGCAAGCGCGTTTCAATCCCGGCCCGGACCCCTTCTTGGAAATCGGCATTACCGATGCGACGAATCAGGTAGATCCAAAAAACCAGCGAGGCGACCAACAATACAATGATCAAACGCAACCCAAGACGCGCCAATCGCGACATGGCAGTCTGACCGTCAGCAGCGTGCCGAAGCTGGAACCAGAGCCCCTGACGGGAAACCCACTCGTTCATCTGCTCGTTAAATGCCGCGCGCTTGTCGTCGATAGCCATGGTTCCATTAAATCAAGAAAAGACGGATCCACTAAAAAGCGAACCCGTCCAAGTATCGGAAAATGATACCATTTTCCAAGGATAAATTAGTGGCATCCACAACCACCGCCACAGCATCCCCCGCCATCACCGGATTGTTCCATATCCTCAGCCTCAGGCACTCGGCCCAATTCCAAAGTCATTCCGACATATTTTCCGATGGTCTGTTGCAGTGTCTGCAAGTTCTGCTGAGCTTCCATGAAGTCGCGGGCAACATCATTGTTCATCAATGCGTCACGAGCCTCTTCAAAGCCTTTGATCTCGATCTCGGAAAGTTCAACCCCCGCGTGCTGCTTCTGGTGAAGCTCTTCTCCTCGCTCGTGCACCGACTGATACTGCAGCTTGGCTGCATCATCCGACAAAAAGCGTTCGACCTGCCCCTGCAGGGCAAGAAATTCAATATCCTGTGAAATAGCTTCACACAACTCTTGGGTCTTCGCCATGACAGCGGAATCTTTAGCAAGCATGCTCATGCCCTTCACTTATCCCCTCTCCTATGCCTTGGCAACCCCTGAACATGTCTTTTTTTGAAGAAATCCACGTGAATCATGCCATATTCCAAGACAAAACCATGCCCTCAAAACCGCTACACCGTAAACAGCTAAACGAAAAACATGCTTCTCAGTGAGCGTATACTCTTTATCCGACGTATACTTCTTACCCAATGGCTCCCCGCTCACGACACACTGCGGTGATCCCATCCACTTGCGTCCCTGAAACCAGCTCTCTCTTATTCTACACCCATGAATTACACACGTATCATCATTCCCAGCGCATGGGGCGTCAGCCTCGTGGCAGCATTCCTTATTGGAGGACAATCGAAGCAAAGCTCGAATGACTCTGACGATTCAGGCAGTCAGAGCCAAGGACAAAGCTACTCGTCCACATCCAGCGGAGGCAGCGGCAACAGTCTGGCAGAGATTCGCAAACGCAGCCACTCACGCAACTCCGCAAAATCAAGCTCGGCCAAATCGTTCGAAATTGGGGACATCGCAAGCAACATAGACCCCGTCTCCCGAACCTCCGACCTCCTCAAGCTGATCAACACCCTCGGCCCGAACGATTTCCAGCAAGTTGTCGCCGATTTCAGAGCTCTGGACATGACCCGTGAACGCATGAGTGAGTATGCCATGCTCTTGCATGCCTGGGCCAAAGTCGACCCCGTCGGAGCGCTCGACTATGCTGAACAAAATACCGGCACCCCATTCGCTCGCCAAACGATCCTCGCTAGTTGGGCCAGCGACGATCCGGAATCCGCCATCGTCTGGGCCAAAGAGCACCACGAAGGGGATCGCGCCAACCCGTGGCTGGTCGGAGTCATCCGCGGTATTGCCAGCACAGACCCCAAACGGGCGACTGAAGTCATGCACGAACTTCCATTTAGCAGAGAACGAGGAGAAGCACTGGGAAGCATCGTTCCATACATTGCCAAGCAAGGTCATGACCAGGCACTACTCTGGCTTGATACCATCAAGGATGAAAAACTCCTCAACGGCGCAACCGCCTATATGGCATCCAATCTCGCCAAATCCGACCCGAAAACAACGGCCGACTGGGTGAGCACCTTGGATGATAACGAAGCGAAACATCGTGCCGTCCGCGAAGTCGCAGAACAATGGGAAGATCAGGACCTTTCGTCCGCCATTGCCTGGGCGAACACTCTGGACGGAAACAGTAAAACCCAGGCCGCTAATGAACTGATCGGTGACTACGCACGTGAAAACCCGGCAGAAGCCGCCAATTGGCTGCAATCCATGAACAATGAGCCAGGCTACCAAAGCACCCTCAGATCCTATATCTGGAGTACCTCCCGCAGCCACCCCGAATTCTCACTGGCCCAAGTCTCCGAAATCCCGGACGCCCGTTCCCAGGAACGCTATTACGAACGCATCCTCAGTCGCTGGAAACAACAGGACGCTGAAGCCGCAAGCAGCTGGATCAACAACAATCCAGTTCCCGACACCGTGCTAAAACGGCTGAACCGCTAGGACGTTTTCATCTGCCCTTTACCTGCGGCCTTGACTCCTTCGGTGTCAGGCCCAATGGTGACGGCCAGCCATGAGAATCATTCCAACCAACGATGCGGTCTTCGAAAAAGTCGAAACCTCCCTTGACGCTCATCAAAACGATGTCGAACTGGAACCTCTAGCCGGGATCGACTGCGACGAGCAGGACCTTGAAAACCAGCGCAAACTCGGTGACGAAGACCCGATCGTCACTGTTGAGATTATTGCCCGCTGGCTACCCGAAACCAGCGAAGGCATCCTCGACTGGTTTTACCTGCGCCAATCCGGAGAAAAACAAGACCCGCCACCAATCGAACACGGAGGCCCCCTTCTCGCCTTCAATAGTAAAGGCGAAGAACCCGACCTCGACATTCTGGTCGACAATGCCGTCACGCGCCTCAACGAATCCATCACCTGGGCCGAGTTCGAGCTGGAAGAAGAGGTCTAAACGGCCTCTCTTCGTCGCCCCATCCCAATCTCTCACTCAACGTGGACAATCCTTGGAACCTTGTAGTCGTTGGCGGTGGAGCCGCCGGTTTTTTTGGCGCCATCCACTATGCCGAGCAGTATGCGAAAAAACAAGGACACTCACCCAGAGTCCTCATTCTTGAAAAATCCGGACGTGTCCTCAGCAAGGTCAAAGTCTCGGGAGGTGGCCGCTGCAATGTCACCCACGACTGCCACGACCCTCGGGCCCTCAGCTCCCACTACCCGCGGGGGCATCGCTCACTCATCGGGCCGTTCCACCGCTGGAGCCCGACCGACACCGTGGACTGGTTTGCCTCCAGAGGAGTCGAGCTCAAAACCGAGCCCGACGGCCGCATGTTCCCAACCACAGACAACTCTCAAACCATCATCGATTGTTTGGTCGGCGCTGCTAGACGGGCAGGCGTGACGATCCGCTGTTCTGAATCCGTCACCAGCATTCAACTCATAAAAAAGGATACGTCGCCCCGATTTGCACTCACAACCAACCAGGAGAGCAAACTCGAAAGTGACGCCATATTGATCGCCACCGGCGGCACACGCCTCGCTTCCGGAGCCAAGCTCGCCCAATCCTTGGGGCACGCACTGCACCCCAATGTGCCTTCGCTCTTTGCCTTCAACATCGCGGATCCCCGCATCGAGGAACTCCCCGGAATCTCCGTCACCGATATCCATATCCGTATTCCCTCTGCCAAGCTCGAAGCCTCCGGCCCGGTTCTGATCACCCATCACGGGCTCAGCGGACCAGCAGTCCTCAAACTGTCAGCCTGGGGAGCGCGCAAACTTCACAGCTCGGATTACCGGTTCTCTATCCAGATCAATTGGCTGCCTGGCATCGATGCCATGACCCAACTGCAGCAACTTCGATCAACATGGGGGAAACGCAGGGTCGCCAGCCACTCGCCATTCGATGCCATACCCAAACGACTCTGGAGGAACCTCTGCACGGCTGCAGGTATCCCGCCCGACTGCCTCTGGTCTCAAGTTCCGAAACCATCCCTGCAGCAGCTCGCTCATGAGCTCAATCATGGGGAGTACCAAGTCACAGGAAAAAGCACCAATAAAGATGAGTTTGTCACCTGCGGCGGTGTCAAACTGCCTGACATCAACCTCAAATCCATGGAAAGCAAACTCACCCCCGGGCTTTATTTTGCAGGAGAAATCCTGGACATCGACGGCATCACCGGCGGGTTCAATTTCCAAAACGCATGGACAACAGGCTATCTGGCAGGCACGGCCGCCGCTGCGCAGTCGTGAGCCCGTTCCGAGATCAAGAACCCAGGCCTATGATTTTGCGCTGCACGCAAGCCTTCAGCTTGGCAGGTTCAATACTTCCACTTTCTACGCTGCTCGGAGTCCTGGTCGTCCAGCATTTCCCGCAAGGTCTTCATCCCGATGCAATCAGCACCAAAGGCAGCCACTGTTTCGAGCTCCAAACGATCGTTACTGGCAACAGTGATCCTCATCTCACCGGCTTTACGTGCAACCATCCGCTCAATCACCGTGTCGGCCGTTTCCCCGGCACGACTATAAACCACTAGAATATCATCATCGCCTCCTCCCTGGCGGTCGGTTTGCTTGCCCTTGCCATCAAAAACCACCACCACGTGCCAAGCCGTAGCATCGCGGTATCGGGTCAGCATCGACACCAACTCACTCCTAGCCCTGGATGTGCTCTGCCGATGCAACGCCAACAAGTCCGGCCATGCAAAAATCGCACTGTGACCGTCAACAATCAGAACCTGCTCCATCACAAACAAACCGGGGTCGGCTGCATCTCAACAACCGACCCCGAATAAAAAGAGATTCTACCCTTCGTGATTACTCCTCACCTTTTTCTTCAGTGGCTTTTTTGGCAGCCTTTTTAGCCGTCTTCTTGGCTGCTGTTTTCTTGGCTGCTTTTTTGGCAGTCTTCTTGGCTGCTACTTTTTTGGTCGCTTTTTTCGCGGCCGTTTTCTTAGTCGCAGTTTTGGTCGCGGCCTTCTTGGTCACCTTCTTGGCAGGTGCCGAGTCCTTGCGAACGATGGATGCTTTGACCTGCTCTTTCTTACGCTTCAGGTACTGCTTCCGGCGGCGACGTTTGGTGTTGGTTTTGTGTTGCTTACCCATGGGAAATAATTGATGTGCAGAGGGGTTAACGTCTCCGACGCTTCGGATCAAGCTCTAATTGCATCAATCCTCACGCTTGTGGCCGGTCAATCGGTAGAATGTCTCGTTACTGACCTCCCTGGCAGCCCGGATCGCCCCCCCCTGCATCGCCATGATTCTCTCTCGGCAAGCAAGCTGGGCATCCTCTGAGGAAAACTCCATGCCCACCAAGGCACGACCAACCCGTTCTCCCGAATAGGCGTAGTTAAAATAACACAAGCTGGCAAGATCCCGAACCTCGGACATAAATTCCAAAAATGCCCCTGCCCGCTCAGGAAACTCAATGTTGATGAACAGTGGAAACCGAAACAGTTCAGGGCTGTAGTTGATAATCCGGTAATCAACATCCTCATCGGTAGATACATCACTGGCCGCCACCCCCCGGGACTGAATCACCTGATCCAGCACCTGGTAATCTTCCTCGGAGCCAATCAGGCCGAGCACAGGATACTGGACATCCGAATCGGTCCTTCCATATTGAAGGTCGACGATACTGATTTCCTCTGGCAGTTCCCTAAGAAAGCCGACCAAGGATCCTTTTCCTTCGGGAATCGGCACCCGCAGGAAACGCCGATGTTTTGAGCCGATCCCCGCTCGCGTTGCAATCCCTGCCAATTGGGCAAAATCCATGTTGGCTCCGCTGACAATCGTCAGCACCTTGTCGCCTGGAGAACATTTCCCAGCCTCATAATCCTGATAAAAGCCAGCAAGTGCCATGGCTCCACTCGGTTCAGGGATCACGCGCAGGGTCTCCCAAAGATTCCGGATCGCGTGACACACTTCGTCATTGCTGACCGTGACAATACCATCGAGCAGCTCCTGACAGTAGCCAAACGTCACTGCTCCCGCCTTCCTTACCGCCGTTCCATCACAGAAAACATCGACATAATCGAGTTCGGTTGGCCCGCCCGCCTCAATTGCCGCTTTCATCGACGCCTGCTCGACCCCCTCCACGCCATAGACTTTGACCTCAGGCCAGTAACGCTTCAGCCAGCAAGCCACGGCCGCGGCCAAACCGCCGCCACCAATCGCCACATACACCCGGTCGAATGGCCCCTTCCCACTCATCACCACTTCATCCGCCAAGGTGCCTTGCCCGCCCATCACCACCTCATCGTCATAGGGGTGGATGTAGACCCCTCCCGAAGATGCACAAAACTCGCGAGCGGCAACACCGGCGTCATCGTAAGTGTCTCCCACCAAGCGAATTTGAACCGCCTCCCCGCCAAAACGCAAAACCTCCCGCTGTTTCACCTCGGGAGTCGATCGCGGCATAAAAATAACCGCCTTGCACCCCAGGGCCTTCGCCCCAAGCGCCACCCCTTGAGCGTGATTCCCTGCTGATGCAGCAACCAAACCTTTCGCCCGCTGCTCAGGACTCAAACAAGCCATGGCATTGTATGACCCCCGCCACTTGTAGGCTTTGATCGGCCCCAGGTCTTCACGTTTGACCCAAACATCTACATCAAGTGAGGGCAATGGCAACTGCTGCAATGGTGTCGCCTCACCCACATTGTAAACGCGTTCGCGCGCATTCAGGATTTCTTCAAATAGTCGGTTGGTGTCCGTCGGTTTCATGGAAAGAGCAAGGTTGGAAATGAAGATTGCTTATGAATGATTGAATTGTCCACCCTGCAGGCTGACAAAAAAAAGGCCCGAATCGCTGCGGTGCGATTCGGGCCTTGAAATGATTGAATCAAGCGGGATCGACTTAGCTTACCACCCGGTGTAAATCGCGTAGGAAACGGCAACCACAATCAGAATGGCAACGAATACCCAGAGGTAAACGATGGTTCCTTTGGAAGCGCGATCTCCTGAGTTCTGCAGACGGTCATAGCGACCCTTGATTTTCCCTTTGCGCAGGAACCCGTCGTAGTGACGCTGCAACAAGTGGGTTTCGATCTGACGCATCATGTCGAGCAGAACACCTACCAAGATCAACAGACTGGTTCCTCCAAAGAACGAAGTCACTAGGAATGGCAGCTCACTACCGATGATTCCTCGAGGCATCTGGGAGACAACCCAGGGAAGGATGAAAATGATGGTCAGGAAAATGGCACCGGCAAAGGTCAGTCGGGTCATGGTGAAATCCAGGAAGTCCGCCGTTGGTTTTCCGGGACGCACGCCAGGGATATAGCCACCACTGCGCTTCAGATTCTCCGAAATCTCGCTGGGCTGGAACATGGTCGCCACCCAGAAGTAAGAGAAGAAGAAGATCATGACACCTGCAACCAGGTAGTAAGTCAGACCACCACCGGCAAGTGCGTTCTGAATCTTCACCGACCACTCAGCGGTCGGGAAAGCAGACTGAAGCACGAAGGTGGGCAGGGAAAGAATGGCCGTGGCAAAAATGATCGGCATCACACCAGCATAGTTCACCTTCAGTGGTAGATACTGAGTTTGACCTCCCAGCTGCTTCCGACCCATCACCCGCTTGGCATACTGAATGACAATCCGGCGCTGAGCCTGGGTAATGGCGATCACTGCTGCGATCACGAAAATCAGGAAAGCCACCAGGAAAACAAGGAAAGCAGAAGCACCAGGACCAGCATTAGGGCCGGTCACCAAGGTCTGCCAAGTGATCACCAAAGCACCCGGAAGGGCTGAAATGATGTTCACGGTAATGATCAGTGAGATTCCGTTACCAAGGCCACGCTCAGTGATCTGGTCACCAAGCCACATCAGCAACAAGGTGCCGGTGACAATGGTCAGAACCGTCATAAAGATAAACAACCAATCATGGTTGGGAACCACCGTTCCAATCCCCTGCAATCCGGGGATGTTCCCTGGGTTTTCCAGGCTGATGGCAAGCAAGTATCCCTGCACCAAGGCAATCACGATTGTGATAAAGCGGGTGTATTGATTGATTTTTTCACGCCCACCGTCTTCACGGGCCAATTTGGAAAGCTTGGGGACCACAGCTGTCATCAACTGCATCATAATCGATGCCGAAATGTATGGCATGATACCCAAGGCAAAAACTCCCATTTTCTGGAGGCCTCCACCGGAGAAGAAACCAAGCATGGCTCCCACAGCAGCGCCGGCTCCACTGTCACCACCTTGTTTCTGCTTCTCAGCCAGATACTCGGCAATCACACTGGCATCGACACCAGGCAAGGTGACGTGAACGCCTAGACGGATAATGACGATCATCGCCAAGGTAAAAAGAATGCGTTCCCGTAGTTCCGGGACTTTCCATGTGCTCGCAAATGCGGAGATCATTGATTTGAAATGAATGGTTAAAAGTTTTTCAATTACCAGTATTCCTCCCACCTCACAGGTGATTGGTGCGACTGGCGCGCAAGGTTTATACGCATGAAGAGGAAGTGCGCAAGCACTTCCCCTCCAGAAATAATGTATTTCTTGCGTGTGACAAAGCACGAGGGGGTTGCTTAAGCAACAGATCCACCGGCTTTCTCAATTTTTTCACGAGCCGTTGCACTGACTTTGCAGCCTTCGACTGTGAGTTTTTTGGCAAGGTCGCCATTGCCGAGCACCTTGATTGCGTCATAGCTGCCTTTGATCAGGCGGGCTGCACGCAAGGTGGCTTCGTTGACGGTTGCGCCGTCTTCGAAGCGATCGTTCAACGATGCTACGTTGACGACAGCAATCTTGTCCTGGAAGCGGGTGTTGTTGAAGCCACGCTTGGGCAGTCGACGATGCAGGGGCATCTGACCACCTTCGAAGCCTGGACGAACACCACCACCGGAGCGGGACTTCTGACCCTTGTGGCCACGACCAGAGGTCTTGCCAAGCCCGGAGCTTTCACCGCAACCAAGACGCTTAACACGGTGCTTGGCACCAGGGCGTGGTTTAATGTTGTGAAGATTCATAATAAAATAATCGGTTTGAAGTTTTGAGTTATCAGAGGGTTACATTTTCTCCTTCACCTGCTTGCCGCGGCTGGCGAGGATGTCCTCACGTGTGCGGAGCTGGGAAAGGGCTTTCATGGTTGCCTTCACCACATTGGCGTGGTTGTTGGACCCGAGGCTCTTGCCGAGCACGTCGGTGATGCCTACGGCTTCACATACGGCGCGAACTCCACCACCGGCAATAATTCCGGTTCCGGGAACAGCGGGCTTGAGAAGCACCACACCGCCACCAAACTCAGCCTGCACTTCGTGCGGGATAGTTCCGTTGACGATCTTCATGCGCTGCAAGCGAGCTTTTGCGTCACCACTTCCTTTGCGGATACATTCAGCAACTTCCTGGGCTTTTCCAAACCCAACACCTACACGGCCTTCTTTGTCACCGGAGACCATCAGGGCGGAGAAGCTGAAACGACGTCCACCTTTCACGACCTTGGCACAGCGGTTGATGAAAACGACCTTCTCGTGAAGTTCCTTACCATCATCGGTCATTGGCTTTGGTGGAGCCTGACGCTGGGGACGGCCACGGCCACGCCCACCTTGACCACCACGACCACCACGGCCGCCACGGTTATCGGTGTTTTCTGGAGTAGGGGCTGCGGCGTCCTTGGCTGGAGTTTGAGCAGGTGCCGGAGTTTCGGTAGCGGCTGGTGCCGGAGTATCTGTTTGATTTTCAGACATGATAAATAAGTGGGTTAGAATTGAAGGCCGGCTTCACGTGCGGCATCGGCAAGTGCTTTGATTTTTCCGTGATAAAGGTGACCACCGCGATCGAAAACAACTTTTTCGATCTTGGCTTCCTTCGCACGGGTGGCGATGAGGGCTCCGACCTTCTGGGCAGTCTCCTGATTGGAGGCGGAGTTTTCGATTCCCTTGTCGAGACTGGAGGCGGCACACAATGTGTTCCCCGCTTCATCGTCGATGAGCTGGGCATAAATATGCTGGTTCGAGTAGCTCACAGCAAGACGTGGGCATTCGGTTGTGCCGGACAACTTTTTACGGATGCGGCGGTGAATGCGCTGACGGACTTGTTTACGGTTGAGAGTGCTCATGTTGTAAAATAATTGATTCGTTAATAATGGTTAGTCAGGTTTTTACTGAACGCTCTTACCTGCTTTACGACGGACGCGCTCACCAACGTAGCGAACTCCCTTACCTTTGAACGGCTCTGGCGGATAGTAGCGACGCACTTCTGCGGCAAACTGACCAACCAACTGCTTGTCGACTCCCTCCACCTTGATGGCGGTGTTCTTGTCAACTGTCACCGTGAGACCTTCAGGAATCGGGTGAAGAATAGGGTGGGACTTACCCAGGTTCAGGTCCAGCTCCTTGCCTTTGACAGCAGCACGGAAACCAACCCCCTGAATTTCAAGTTCTTTGATGAAGCCTGCGCTCACCCCCTGGATCATGTTGCTGATCAGGCTGCGGGATGTTCCGTGCAGAGCTTTCATTTTGCGGTGCTCATTGGCACGCTTGACGGTTACAATACCGTCAACTTCCTCGAGGCTGATACCGGAAGGCATCGTCCACTCAAGTTTTCCTTTCGGCCCCTCGACAACAACGTTGCCCTCATTGTCAGACTTAACGCTGACTTTTTCTGGAAGCGTAATTGTTTTTAATCCAATACGAGACATAGTAGTATCCTTTCTGGTTAAATATGGTTATTCTGGTTGATTACCAAACGAAGGCGAGAACCTCACCACCGAGTTTTTCCTTGCGAGCATGCGCTCCTGTCTTGAGACCTTTGGAGGTCGAGACGATGGAGATGCCAAGGCCATTAAGGACACGCGGGATTTCCCCCGCACCAACGTAGCGACGCAGTCCAGGCTTGGACACGCGCTTGAGATCGGTGAGAACAGCCTTGCCGCTGTCCGAATACTTCACCTTGACTTCGATTTCAGGGAACTTGCCGTCGGTCTTCAGCTCGTAGTTCCAGATGTATCCTTCATCCTTGAGAATGCGGGCGATTTCACCCTTCATCTTGGAGTAAGGAGCGGTAAAACTTTCATTGCCTGCACGCGATGCGTTCTTGAGGCGGATGAGGAAGTCGGAAATGGGATCACTTATAACTGCCATAGTGCTTGTAAATGTAAATTAGGTTTCAGTTTGTCGGCGGACTAAGCGGCAGCTTCGTCGTCGGATTTCTTATTTTCACGGAATGGCATGCCGAGTGCCTTGAGGAGCGCGCGGCCCTCATCGTCCGTAGGTGCGGATGTTACAAAAATCAGGTCAAAACCGAGCTGACGTTTGATCTTGTCGAGTTCAATCTCAGGGAAGATCGACTGGTCATTGATGCCGAGCGCGTAGTTGCCACGGCCATCAAAGCTCTTCGGTGAAATTCCGCGGAAGTCACGGATGTTCGGAGAGGTGATGTTGATGAAACGGTCGAGAAACTCCCACATGTGGGCGCCACGCAGGGTGACACGGGCACCGACGGCTTCACCTTCACGCACTTTAAAGTTCGCCACACTCTTACGAGAGTAGGAAATGCTTGGCTTCTGGCCGGTGATCTTGCTGATATCTTCGATGGCATCTTCGACGGCTTGTTTGCGGTCGGATGCGGAACCAACGTGAGTGGTGACGACAATTTTCTCCAGGCGTGGAACCTGGTGAGGGTTGGCGTATCCCTGCTCTTTGGTCAGAGCGGGCACCACCTTGTCCTTATAATATGTTTGTAATGTGGGTGTCATAATAGCGGGTCAGCTTTAATGGTTAATAGGTCGCTTAAGCGCGGGTTGGGGTTTATGTGGGGGCGAGGCGGCTTGTAATCACCTCTGATTGAAATTGTAAAGGGGTTTTTACCTCTTTAGTCATTCGGCGTAAAAAGCGGTTATCATTAAGAAACCGCTTCTACTGAATTTGGGGCTGGGGTGAATAGGCTGAAATGTATCCAGCCCGTCGGTCCCAGTTTAGATTTTCTTAACGTTGGAAATGGCAATTGGGCCATCCTGTTCGATGATTCCTCCGTCCGGGTTTTGCTCGGACTTGCGAATTGCTTTCTTAATGACCTTGGCACCTTCAACGATGACCTGGCCTTTTTCTGCATTCACTTCGAGAACGGTGCCTTGTTTGCCTTTTTGGTTACCGGCAACAACTTGAACTTGGTCACCTTTTTTAACGTGGGTCTTGATACGCATGATAAAATTAACGGTTAATGGTTGATTAGAGCACCTCGGGAGCGAGGGAAACGATCTTCATGTAACGCTTGTCACGCAATTCACGGGCAACAGGTCCGAAGATACGGGTACCTTTCGGGTTACCGTCCTTGTCGATAATAACGATAGCGTTACTGTCGAAACGAAGCACGGATCCGTCTGCACGGCGAACGGGGTAAGCGGAACGAACAACCACGGCCTTGACGACCTCACCTTTTTTGATGCTTGCGGTTGGGATCGCCTCACGGATGTGGGCGGTGATGACATCACCGACACGGGCCACCTTGGTGCGCTTGCCGATGACGCCAATCATCTTGGCGACTCGAGCACCTGTGTTGTCGGCGATCTGAACTTTGGATTCCATCTGGATCATGGCGGAAATATATTAGCTGTTAATAGTTATTAGTAATCGGGGTAAGCCGAGCCGTCAGCTGACGGCAGAAGAGCTTAGTGGCTGAGGACTTCCTGGAGCTTCCAGCACTTCTTCTTGGAAATAGGCTTGGTTTCGATGATGCTGACCTTGTCGCCGACGGCGGCTTCGCCATTTTCATCGTGCGCGTAGAACTTCTTGGATCGTTTAATGATCTTCTTGAAGCGTGGGTGCGGCACTCGGTTGGTGTATTCCACAACGATGGTCTTATCCATGGATGTGGAAATGACGATGCCAACGCGGGTCTTGCGAAGACCGGATGTCTTGGTTTGTGATTCGCTCATGATTTAAAGATGCTTAATGGTTAGGTGTCTTAGCCTTGCTGGTTGCGGCGCTCGGAAAGCACGGTTTGCACACGTGCGGTTTCGCGGCGGACGAGGCGGCGGCGGGCGGTATTTTCAAGCTGGCCGGTGGCCTGCTGGAGGCGCAGGTTGAGTGCCTCTTGCTTGAGGTCACGCAGACTGCGGGTGAGCTCTTCAGTGGTGAGCTCGCGAATGTCTTTGATTTTTGTCTGGGCCATGGTGGATAGGGTATCAGTTAATGGTTATCAGGGATGAGGAAACGTCCGGCGACCTGAGCCGCCGTGCGTGACGACTTAACCGTGTTTTCCACGGACAACGAAACGAGTTGGAACGCCGAGTTTGTAGGATGCGAGACGAAGCGCCTCCTTGGCTGCCGTTTCCGAAACACCAGCGACTTCGAAAAGCATGGTGCCAGGGCGGATCACAGCGACCCACGCCTCGACAGCACCCTTACCTTTACCCATCCGGGTTTCAGGTGGACGGCCAGTGATGGATTTGTGAGGAAAGACTCGGATCCAGACTTTTCCTTTACGTTTGAGCTGACGGTTAATGGCAACACGGCAGGCTTCGATCTGACGGTTGGTCATCCATCCGCGACCGAGACACTGAAGTCCGAAATCACCGAAACTCACGGTGTTTCCGCGCTGGGCGTTTCCGCCACGGTTTCCGCGCTGGGTTTTGCGGAACTTCACTCTTTTGGGCATTAATGGCATGGTATTCTCCTCCTATTTAAATGGTTGTGGTAATGATGGCGTGGTCCCGCATCATGGCGGGACCTCTTTGAAAGTTTAGCGATTGTTGTTGCGGTCGTTGCGATCTCCACGATCACGACGCTGTCCACCACGTGGGCGGCCGCCTTGTTGCTGTTGTGGCTTTTCTTCCTTCTTGTTGATCCAGCACTTGATTCCGATGATTCCGTAGACAGTAGAAGCCTCGGCAAATCCGTAATCGATTGGCACACGCAGTGTCTGAAGTGGCACTTTACCTTCGCGATACCATTCGGCACGGGCGATGTCAGCACCACCGAGACGGCCGGCGCAACGGATACGGATACCTTCAGCTCCGAACTCCATGGCGGTTTGCACGGCACGCTTCATGGCGCGGCGGAAAGCAATCCGGCGCTCCAGCTGAATGGCAACGTTTTCACAAACGAGTTGGGCATCAAGTTCAGGCTTACGGATCTCGATGATATCAATCTTGACCTGGCTTCCACCACAGAGAGCGGAAATGTCGTTGGTCAGTTTTTCGATTTCAGAACCCTTGCGGCCGATGACCAGACCTGGACGAGCGGTGTGAAGAGTCACACGCACGCTGTTCCAAGCACGTTCGATGACCACCTTGGCCACGCCGGACATGTGCAGACGCTTCTTGAGATACTTGCGGATCTTGAGATCCTCATGCAGTTTATCCGTGTAGTCAGTGCCGGTGGCATACCACTTGGAACGCCAGTCCTTGGAGACGGCAAGACGGAACGAGATCGGATTGATTTTCTGGCCCATGATGTAGTTTGTTTAAAGTTGGTAAATGGAGGATTATTCGGTTTCTTCAGCTGCCGTTTCTTCACTGGCGGCTTCCGGGGCGTCCTGTTGAGGAGCCTCTTCTTTTTTCACAGCCTTAGGAGCAGCTGCCTTTTTAGGCTTCAATGTGCGCTTCTTTGGCTTGGAGGAACGCTCACGCGGCTCGGGAATTTCCTCCTCGTCGGTAAGAACGATGTAAAGGTGGCTGGTGCGCTTGCGGATGGCACCTGCGGATCCACGTGCACGTGGCTTGAATCGTTTGAACGTAGGTCCGTCACCCACTGTGGCTTCCTTGACGGTGAGTTCATCAGCAATCAACTCGAAGTTGTTTTCAGCATTGGCAACGGCGCTTTTCAGCGTTTTGTTGATCAACTGGGCTGCTTTACGTGGAGTGTAAGCAAGGGCGTCCAGTGCTTCGGAAACAGGCATGCCTTGGATGGCACGGGCAACATCACGGGCCTTCTTTGGCGAGATGCGAGCGTATTTGTAAGTGGATTTAACTTCCATCGGTCTAGTGGTTTAAAGGTGGTTGAAAAGGGTAGAGTTTATCGTTGGACGGTATTGACGGATGCGATGTCGCCGGTGCGAATCTGATCCTCAGGTGTTTCGAGTTCGGTTGGGAGCACGCCACTGAAATCCTTACGGGTCTCAGCAACAATCGCTTCGGCGAGCTTGCGGTTGCCTCGCATGATGGAAAAGGTCATTCCGCGTCTCACGGACTGTTCTTCCCCTGCATTGATCACCAACATGCCGCTTTCAGCGTCGATACTAATGACTTTTGCGTGTTGCAGACTGCCCTGAGGCATCTGCGGGCGCGGCTTTTGCCTTAAACCGAGCGCCGCGTCAAGCTCTCGTATGGAACTTTCCAGTCGAACCCGGGCATCCGGGTCGGCAACAACCGCTGTGCGTAAGTATTCACGCATATTGGCCATCAGTTCCAAGGCAGCTTTTTCGGTCGCACGGTTGCGCTTATCGAGGACTTCTGCATTTTTTACCGCTTCGAGGGTAGCTTCCTCTCCGCCGTTTAACAGGTTATCTCCGAGTGCCGCAAAGCGCAGGCGCAGGTCGTTGACACTCTTGCGTAGTTCCGCTTCGCGTTTCTTTGAAGCGGCAAGGTCCCGGGCCAACACGGTGTATTGGGCCTTCGTCTTGCTGAGCTCACGCTTGAGCATCCGAATCTCACGCTCTTTCTCCCCTGTTCCGCTCTGCGCAGCGCATGGCATCACGAGCGCCAGGAGCCAGGCTCCGACGATACGAGTGATGATCTGTGCTGAGTGTTGCATTGGGATAATAGAAGAAATGAGCGCTGAGATGGGGAGATAGAGGTGATCTTTATTTAGCAGTCGACCACCTCTATCGATAAGTTTATCGCTTACCAAGACCTCCGTGAGCCTTGAAAATACGGGTTGGAGAAAACTCACCAAGCTTGTGGCCCACCATGTTTTCATTGACATAAACAGTCACGAAGGACTTGCCATTGTGAACATGGAAGGTGTGTCCGACGAAATCCGGAGTAATCACGGACTTACGGCTCCAGGTCTTGATCGGCTTCTTATTACCGCTGGCTTCTGCAGCATCGATCTTGGCGAGAAGCTTCTGATCGACGAATGGGCCTTTTTTAAGTGAACGTGGCATTTTAGTTATTTGTTAATAGTTGTTTGGCTCGGGGGTTACGGCGGAGACCGTGAGCCCTTTTTAAATTACTTCTTCTTGCGGCGGGAAACGATAAACTTGTTACTTGGTTTATATTTCTTACGGGTCTTTTGACCTTTGGTGTGTCCCCAAGGTGATTTGAGGTGCTGACGGCCACCACCGGACTTGGACTTACCCTCACCACCACCGTTCGGGTGATCGACTGGGTTCATGCACATACCGCGGACAGTCGGGCGAACACCCTTCCAACGGGAGCGTCCAGCTTTGCCGGAAACTTCGTTCATGTGATCGCGGTTTCCAACCTGACCAATGGTGCAGTAGCAATTCTGGTTGAACTTGCGAATTTCACCGGATGGCATCTTCACAAGGGCGTGTCCTCCTTCCTCACGGTTGGAAAGAATCGCTTGCTGACCTGCGGAACGGGCAATCTTGCCGCCGTTTCCAGGGGTCATTTCGATGTTGTGGATGGCGGTTCCCAGCGGGACGTTCTTCAGCTTCATGGCATTGCCCGGCTTGGGCGCTGCATCTTCGCTGGAGATGACTTTGTCGCCGACTCCCAGACCAACCGGGGCGAGGATATAACTCTTCACTCCATCGGTGTATTCAATCAGGGCGATACGGCACGTCCGGTTCGGATCATACTCGATGCTGAGCACAGTGGCTTCCACATCGATCTTGCTCCGTTTGAAGTCGACAAGACGATACTTACGCTTGTGACCACCTCCCTTGTGACGGCAGGTGATGCGTCCCTGGTTGTTACGACCACCACTTTTCTTGAGGGGCGCGGTCAGGCTTTTTTCAGGCGTTGTTTTGGTGATCTCCTCGTACGTTGGCCACTCTTTGTAGCGGTTCGAGGGAGTCACAGGTTTAAATTTTTTCAGAGGCATGGTTCGCTATTGGGTTCGATGTTCTCGTTTTTCAGCGGGTAATAAATACGTATGGGTCTAATGAATTAGACGAGGTCGAGGTTTTCACCTTCTTTGAGTTTGACGATGGCTTTTTTCCAGTGCGCGGTGCGACCGGCGTCAGCGCGACGATTGCGCTTTTGCTTGCCGCTCACGTTGAGGGTGCGCACACTTTCAACCTTCTTACCGAAGAGTTGCTCAATCGCACGTTTGATTTCGAGTTTGTTCGCATCGCGAGCCACTTTGAACACATATTCATTGTTCTCCTCCTGAAGCAGGGTGGCTTTCTCACTGATGAGAACGGTGTCGATGACCTGATAGATATCTTTCATGGTGATAAAGTAGGTTATGTGGTTTAGGCGGTGCGGCGGGCAAGGGTCTCATAAGAGTCCTCGACCAAAATAACGGCGTCTGCATGAAGCAACTGCTCGATGTTGACCTCAGATGCGGTCATCAACAATACAGACTGAACATTGCGGCCAGCGAGATAGGTTTTTTCGTCAAAGCTTTCAGCCACAACGAGCACCTTGCGGGCTTCACTGAAGGCCTTCACAGCAGCGACAAACGATTTGGTTTTTCCATCAGCGATCGCAAAGCTGTCTGTTGCAATCACACGTTCGGCAGAGATAAGATCTCCGAGCACCTTGCGAAGTGCGAGGCGACGAACGTTTTTGTTTACGGTTTTGGAATAGTCACGGGGTTTGGGACCGAAAACGATTCCACCACCACGCCAGACTGGGTTCTTTGTAGTGCCGGCACGTGCGCGGCCAGTCCCCTTTTGTTTCCAAAGCTTCTTGTTGGAACCTTTGACTTCGCCACGGGTCTTGGTGTTGGCAGTGCCACTGCGGCGGTTAGCGCGGTAAGCAGTGATCAGATCGTGCACAGCCTGGTCACCCTTGTGACCTTCGATCACTTGGATGTTCGCAGCTTGCGCATCTTGAATTGAGAGTGTTTTAGACATGATATCAGTAATTCGTTAGTGGTTAGCGGGGATCAGCCGGGTAGCTTAAAACTCCCCGATCATGTTACTTGGCTGCTGGAGCCGATTTTTTAACAGCAGGGCGGATCACAACGTATGCTCCCTTGTGTCCGGGAACAGCACCCGAAACGAGCACCACGTTGTCTTCTGGACGGACTTGAACCACTTTGAGGTTCTGAACCGTGCGGTTGTATACACCGTGACGACCTGGCATTTTCTTATTTTTCCAGATACGTCCCGGCCAGGTTCCTGCACCAACACCACCAGGGCGGCGGTGCATCATGTGACCGTGAGAGTCAGGCTGACCTGCAAAGTTGTAACGCTTAACAACACCTTGGAAACCCTTACCTTTTGTGGTTCCGATCACGTCGATCCACTGTCCGTCTTGGAACAGGGATGCGCCTGGGTGAGCTTCTTCAGTGTTGGGGATGTCCGCATCGCTGTCAAAACGGAACTCCTTGACCAGCTTTTTGGGAGCCGATCCAAACTTGTTAAAATGTCCGCGCTCGGGAAGGTTCAGGCGAAAGTCCTTCTGATCGTCAAAGCCGACTTGAACAGCAGAATAGCCGTCTGTCTCGGAAGTTTTGACTTGAAGAAACTCGTTGCCTGCAACGTCGATGACGGTGACAGGGATGGAGGTGCCGGCTTCAGCATCAAAGATGCGGGTCATGCCGACTTTTTTTCCTAGTAGTCCTAGTGCCATGGTTCTTAAGTAGTTAAATGGTTAGAATATGATTGATTTGATCGATGGACCAGATTGGCCCGGAGTGAGGGTCAGACCTGAGGTCAGATGCGGATGGCGATATCTACACCGGCTGGGAGGTTGAGCTTCTTGAGCTCGTCCACTGTGCGGGCTGTTGGATCAACGATATCCAGCATGCGCTTGTGTGTACGGATTTCAAACTGCTCGGCGGACTTCTTGTCCTGGTTAACCGAACGGTTCACACTGAACTTTTCAATGCGGGTGGGCAATGGGATAGGCCCGGCGACTTTAGCTCCAGTGCGTTTGGCAGTCTCGACGATCTCCTTAGCGGACTTGTCGATGGCGCGGTGGTCATAGGCACGGAGGCGGATTCTGATTTTCTGCTGTTGCATGGCGGATGTTGTTTAGATTGGTTGTGAGATGGGTTGTTTATCTGAGAGATAATCGAGATGATTAACTGGCGTAGGCGTATTCATTGACGAGCTCGTCCACGATTTGTTGTGGAACTTGCTCAAAAGAGGCAGGCTTCATGGTGTAATCGGCCCGGCCACTGGAAAGGGTGCGAACGGCGGTGGAATAACCGAACATCTGGGCCAGTGGCACTTGAGCCTTGAGAATGGCGTGCGTCGGCTTGTGTTCGATCTCCTGGATTTGACCACGGCGGCGGTTCAGGTCCCCCATGATGTCTCCCTGGTATTCTTCGGGAGTGCTGACTTCCACATCCATGACGGGCTCGAGTAAAACGGGCCCGGCGTTGCGGAAGGCATCCTTCATGGCAAAGATGGCTGCCATTTTGAATGCATTTTCGTTGGAGTCGACTTCGTGGAATGAACCATCGGTGACGCGAACATGAACATCCACCATCGGATATCCAGCGATGACGCCGTTGGTCATACCTTCGCGAACTCCGGCAAATACGGAGTTGACGAATTCCTTGGGAATAGCTCCCCCAACAATCAAATTTTCGGTCGTGAGACCTTTTCCTTTTTCGCCCGGAGCGACGTCAAGCACCACGTGCCCATATTGACCTCGTCCTCCGGACTGCTTTTTGAGCACACCTTCACCGCCTGCGGCTGAGGTAATGGTCTCGCGGTAGGCGATCTGGGGTTTACCAACGCCACAGGCCACCTTGAACTCACGCATCATACGGTCAACGATGACTTCGAGATGTAGCTCACCCATTCCGGAAATGATGGTCTGGCCGGTTTCTTCGTCAGTCTTTACGAGGAAGGTAGGATCTTCCTCGGAAAGACGGGCGAGAGCGACGGACATTTTTTCCTGGTCGACTACGGTCTTCGGCTCGACAGCCATGGCAATCACCGGCTCGGGGAAAAGCGGCGGCTCCAGCATGATATCGAATTTTTCCTGACAGAGTGTATCTCCCGTCTGGACGTTTTTAAGTCCGACGATTGCAGCAATGTCACCAGCGTAGCAGGTTTCAATATCTTCATGCTTGTCAGCATGCATCTTGATCAGACGACCGATACGCTCTTTCTTACGAGTCCGCGGGTTATAAACCATATCCCCTTTGGAAATGGTTCCTGAGTAGACGCGGAAGAATACGAGTTTGCCAACAAATTTGTCAGCCCAAAGCTTGAATGCCAATGAACAGAACTTGGCGTTGTCACTCGTTTCAGTGAGAACAACCGTATCTTCATCATCTGCCGACTGGCCCTTGGCTGCAGGAATATCGAGAGGACTTGGCAGGTAGTCCACCACAGCGTCCACAAGGAATTGAACTCCCTTGTTTTTGAAAGCAGAACCTCCGGCGACCGGCACAATCTGATTGGCGATCGTCTGACGGCGCAAAGCAGCTTTGATATCCGAGGTTGTGATCTCTTCCTCCATGAGGAATTTTTCGCCAAGCTCTTCGTCACAGTCACAGAGCGCTTCGAGCAACTCCTCACGAGCAGATTCAGCTTCAGCAAGCAGATCCCCTTCGAGATCGCTCACCTCAAAGGTGGATCCCATCGTGTCGTCATCTTTGTAGATAACCGACTTCAGGTTCACCACATCGATTTGGCCGATCAGATTTTCTTCTGCACCAATAGGGATGAGAATGCGGACAGCCTTCACGCCAAACTTCTCTTTAACGTCTTGGAAAACGTTTTCGAAGTCGGCTCCGGTGCGATCCATCTTATTGACAAAGACAATGCGTGGCACCTCGTATTTCTCAGCCTGGCGCCAGACAGTCTCGGTCTGAGGCTGCACACCGGCAACGCCGCAGAAAACAACGATCGCACCATCGAGCACACGCAAGGAACGCTCCACCTCGGCAGTGAAGTCAACGTGTCCCGGAGTATCGATGATGTTGATTCGTTGTTTTTCGTTCTGGAAGAGCTTGAACACTCCATCAACAGGATGCTGAACCCATTCACAGGTCACAGCGGCGGAGGTGATGGTGATACCACGTTCACGCTCCTGCTCCATGTGATCGGTTACGGTAGCACCGTCATGAACCTCCCCGATCCGATGAATCATACCGGTGTAGAACAACACGCGCTCAGTGAGCGTGGTCTTACCGGCATCAATATGCGCAGCAATCCCAATATTCCGCGTACGCTCCAGGGGATATGGGCGCTTGGGATGATTGGGATTGGCAGACATAACGGATGAAAGGTTGAGTGTTTCAGTCTCTTGAATAAGGCTGGTCGATTACCAGCGGAAGTGAGCAAAGGCACGGTTGGCTTGAGCCATCTTGTGCATGTCGTCGCGCTTACGAACGGCGTTACCTTGATTATTGGCAGCGTCCTTGATTTCGTTAGCGAGAGCTACAAACATGGGAGTTCCCTTTTTATTACGGGCAAAGGTGACGAGCCAGCGCATTGCGAGAGACTCGGAACGCTTGGGGTCCACCTCGAGAGGCACCTGGTAAGTAGCACCACCGACACGGCGGCTTTTCACCTCTACGCGAGGCTTGGCATTTTCAAGCGCACGGGTAACGACCTCGAGCGGGTCGATGGTATCAGTGCCTTCATTCGCTTTGTCGATTGCGGCGTAAACGATGCGCTCGGAAAGCGAACGCTTACCGTCACGCATCACCTTGCTGATCAGTTTCCCGACGACAGGGCTATCATAGCGGGGATCCCGGGTTTCGGGCCTGTTGTAAACTCTTTTGCGGCGAGCCATGGTATTATATTAATTAAAGGTTGGTAGAATTACTTCTTCGGACGCTTGGTTCCGTACTTGGAGCGGGATTGACGACGCTTATCAACACCGAGGGTATCGAGGGCACCGCGAACGATGTGATAACGCACACCCGGCAAATCCTTTACTCGACCACCGCGAACAAGCACGATGGAGTGCTCCTGAAGGTTGTGACCTTCACCGCCGATGTAGGCGATCACTTCCTGTCCATTGGTCAAACGCACCTTGGCCACTTTCCGCAGAGCGGAGTTAGGCTTCTTAGGGGTGCGGGTCATCACTTGGAGACAGACGCCACGGCGTTGCGGGCAGTTATTGAGGGCGCGGGACTTGGAGACAGTCACGGGCGATTTACGTCCTTTGCGGACGAGCTGGTTAATGGTCGGCATATTCCTGCGTGGTTTTGGTTAAATAAGTTCTGTATAGCGTGTTTGGCTACGGTTGTCGTTTGGCTTGAAATTCTTTGTGTCGCTCATGGCAAGAATCAAACATATCGTCGCCCGAAAAAACGGCGTGCCCAAATGGCCAAAGGTCGGTAAACCTTCTTAAAAACCGCTTCTTATCCGGAGCTACCCGATAGGTCTCACTGCTTGCCAGCAGCTGATTTTGCTTGTCAGGCGACCCACTTTCACCCCTGAAGGTCACCTCGGGGGGCGGCGAATATACAAATGAAACCCCATCTGGCAAGCCGTATTTCGCTTTTTTTCCAAAAATCGCCCAACATCCGCTCGAATCCCTTCATTTTGAGCACTTTGAGCGCGCCACAGCCAATATCCACCACATTGGGTTCGGCACCGCGCAAATCCCCGGCTACCCGATTCCCCATCTTTTACTCAGACGAATCAAGCTCACACACGTCGATTCAGCCGCATCGACCGCTATTTCTTGATTTCCCGAATTTTCAGATTTCGGAAGTTCACCACATCTCCATGGTCCTGGAGCCCAATATGACCTTTCAAGCTCGAGGCAAATTCTGGCCATTTTTTGAACTTACTCTTTTTGACCAAGGTTTTGAAAGCCTCGCTCTCGGTCTTAAAATCCGCGGTTTTAACACCGTTGAGAAAAAACTGGTAGTGATCCCCCTGCTTGAGAACCCGAACCTTGTTCCAAGAACCCACAGCAGCCACAGCTCCTGCGGGAGGCTGATAAAGCCCATAGCACCCACCCGAACGATGTTTGACAAATTTACCGTCAGGATGACTCTCATCATCGAGTATTTGCATCTCAATCCCCGAAAAATAGATCTTCGCAGGCTCTTCAATCACGGACAGAAAAATGCCGCTGTTCCCACGCTCTGAAATTTTCCATTCAAGTTTCAGTTCAAAGTCCTGATATTTCTTATTGGTGATCAGATCCCCTCCCTTTTTGGTGTGCTGCATGGTTCCATCAACCACCTGCCACCCTTCACGCACGCCCTCCCCCTTGTAATTCCTCCAGCCCTCAAGCGTCTTACCATCAAACAAAGACACCCAGCCCTCGGCCTTTTCCTTATCGGTTAATTCGTTGGCACAGGCCGCGCTAGCGAATCCCAGCACACCACAGACTACACATGCAAGGTGGAGCTGCTTTTTCATCAATGGTTTAAACATAAATCCCAATACGCAAAATTCAGCCCGGACTTGCAAGGCAAATTCCAAATCCCAGCCTATTCCTTGCGCTCCAGCAGCATGATGATCAGAATCAGACTTGCCCGGATCGAGTTCACCATCTACCTCTCGCTTCTCATGAAACAGATCAGCATCTATACGGACGGATCCTCACGGGGGAACCCGGGGCCGGGAGGCTTCGGCACCTTGCTGGTGTACAACGGTCACTGCAAGGAGCTCAGTGGAGGTTTCGCCAAAACCACGAACAACCGAATGGAAATCCTCGCGGCACTCAAAGGGATCGAAGCGCTGAGTGAGCCTTGTAAAATCACTCTTTACTCAGACTCCAAGTATCTGATTGACGCCATGGATAAAGGCTGGATTCACGGATGGAGAAAAAAGGGCTGGTCCCGCGGACCAAATAAACCACTTAAAAACGCAGACCTCTGGCAACGCATGTCCAAAGCCGTTCAAAAACATCAAATCTCATGGCAATGGGTCAAGGGCCATGCCGGTCACCGTGAAAACGAACGGTGCGATGCGCTGGCAACCGCAGCCGCTGACCGAAAGGGCAACCCACCGGACCCTGGTTTCGAAGCCTAGCCTAGAGCCGTTGCAACCATGAATGATGGGTCCTTCTGCCCCAGCCGAAATTCCGATGGCGTCAGGCCGGACATGTTTTTGAACGCTCTGACAAAGCTATTCAACCGCGGATAACCCAACAGATGCGCAATCGTGCGAACCTTCATATCAGGCTCCCGAATCAACAGCTCGCGTGCTTTGTCAAAGCGTATGTAATTCACCAACTCCCGGTAATTCACACCTCCTTGCGCCAGACGGCGGTGTAAGGTGCGCTCACTGACACCACAAATATCGGCAGCTTGCCGGAAACCTAAAAGCTTCCCCCCCAACAAGTGGCACTCAATTAATCCACGCAGGGAGCTCGTAAAGTCATACGCCGTCCACTCATAAGACAATGCAGATTGAGCCATCCCCTTAAGATCGGGTTTCCTGATTGGCAGACTCAAAAACTCAACCGGGAACTTCACCCCCATCCACCCGAAATGGTAATGGATTTTTTGAAGTCCGTCATACCCGGGGATTTCCTGCACCCCACCAATACTCTCCGGCCCGTCAATCACCGCAATTTCGGTAGGTTGCCACTCTTCTCCCGCGACCAAACGCAGCGTCTTAACCAAGACATTGATCGTCATTTGATTCACAACCCAGCGATCAATCTTCAACTGGTCAGCCACAGATGAGTAAACCAACCACAAGCCGCCGTCGTTACTGACAATCCTCATATCCGCGCCATCCACCGTCATCCGGCAAAAACGGTCAAGGTTATGCACAGCACAAACCAAACTGGGCATCTGAAATACCCCAGCATTGAAGTAATGATCATCCCTTCCAAAATCACCACCGTAAAAACCGATTTCCGGACATGACTCATGAACGGCAACCATCTGAGACATCCGGTAAAACTGAATTTTACTCAATCTGGCACCCCTCGATGAAATAATGCGCCGAGAAACATGCACGCGGTCCAGATATTTTTCTACAGACACGTGATGATTTTCCAAAAAATCAACAAATGGCTGCACTAACCGGGTGTCTATGGTTGGCACTTGATTCATCACATTTTAAGGGATCTCGTTTCTTCAGTATCTGCAGCCCCCAGCGTTGCAATACCCACAAAAGAACGCCAGCAATCTAGCTGCAATCCCCCCTCCCGCAACCTCCGATAACCCACTGGCGAAAAATGATACCCGCCAACTCAACAAAAAAACGAACCAACCCCAGATCGAGGTCCGGGGGATTGTTACAAACAGTTTACAACTTTATAACACATTTTTGTTGAACATCTGATAGATTACGCTCAAGCACCAAGTAAACCGCTACGGGTGCCGTTCTGGCACTAAAAGCCCCCCCAAAAAACACACAAGCAAATCGTTCACAATGACAACAGCCATTCCGGATACCGACTTTACTCCTCCATCCATCGAAGAGATTGCAGCTTTGCTTCCCGCGTATGAGATTCTCAGCTTCATTGCCAAAGGCGGCATGGGAGCTGTCTATATGGCGAATCACATTTCGCTCGACCGCAAAGTTGCGATCAAAGTTCTTCCCCGCCACTTTGGAGAAGATGAGGAATTCAGAACCTCTTTTGAATCTGAGGCCAAAAGCATGGCCCGTTTAAACCATCCCAACCTCGTGGGCATCTACGATTTTGGACAAGTCGACGGACTCCTCTACATCATCATGGAAATGGTCGAGGGGCCGTCGCTCTTCGATGCCACTCACGGAAACGTGCTGGCACCGGAAGAAGCCGCGGAACTTACCTTGAAAATTTGTCAGGGTCTGGCCAATGCGCATGAGCAAGGCCTGCTCCACAGAGATGTCAAACCGGCAAACATTCTGATCGATCAATACGCCGAACCCAAAATCGGCGACTTCGGACTGGCCCGACCTGTGACCGATCACGACAAAGACAGCGCTTTTGGAACTCCCGGCTACACCGCTCCAGAGGTTGTCCAAAATCCTTACGCCGTTGATCAAAGCACCGATCTCTATGCCGTTGGCGTCATCTTATACGAACTCATCACCTCCGAGCTCCCAAGCATTCCCTACCAGCCCGTTACCCACACCGTCCCCTGCTCACCGGAATTTGACCGCATTATCAGCAAAGCCATGCACCCGATCCCGGGTAAACGCTATCGCAGTGCGGAAGAGATGATTGACGATCTCAAACCTCTCCTTAACGCGACACCCGCCCCCACCCAAACAACGGCTCTGATTACGCCAAGCCCCGCCCCAACCGGCCCCCGCCCGGCTAGCCAGCCAACCTACACCACGCGTCCACAGAGTGAAGCTGGCCATTTAGTCCGCAACATTGCGGTGATCGCCATACTTCTGGTCGCCATTGTCGCCTCATGGAAAGGCTACCAGGCGGTCAAAGAAAACAGACGAATCGAACAAGCACGAATCGATGAAAAAAAGGCGGAAGATGAACGACTACGCAAACTTGAGATAGAAAAAAAACGCAAGGCTAAAGCACTGGCTGAGCTGAACAAAGCACCTCAAGAGGTGGAAATCGTCGAAACCCCGGAAGAAAGCCTGCAACGCCTGAAGCCATTCCTCGTCAATGGTCAACGAGCAGAAATGCCAAAAGGATCCGTCACCAGAATGGGAAAAACCAGATTGTTCATCGATGAAAAAATGACCTGGCATGAAGCCCAACAATTCTGCGCAGAATACGGCGGACATTTGGCCGTTACGGCAGACGATCAGGACCTGAGCTTGCTGAGCAACAAAATCCCGTCCAACACCAGCGTTTGGCTTGGCGCCGGAACGGCAGGAAAAAACAACTGGAGCTGGATCGATGGCAGCCCGTGGAACTTGAACATCCGTTCCACTTCGAAATCCTACTACGTCAGTGTCGACGACATCGGCTCACTCACCCCCAAACCTGCAAGTGCCAAAAACAGCTTCTTTATCGAATGGAAAACCAACGGTGAACAACAAGCCAGCTTTGAACAACAACTGAAACGCTGCGCCGAACAAATCCGTTCCGGAAACGCATACTATCCTCCCGGAACCATCTCATACAGTAACCAACACTATCTGCTGGTTAAACTGGATGCCGACTGGAACCAAGCCCAGGCCATGGCTGAACTGGCCGGAGCCAGCCTCGTCGTTCCGTCCGACCCGGACGAGAATGAATGGTTGATCTCTTCGATCAACGCCCAACTCCCCAATGGGAGCGCTTGCTGGATAGGGGGCATGAGAAAGGAAAATGCAGCATGGCACTGGGCCTCCGGAGAAACTTGGAGCTTCGCAAAATGGGCCCCGTCCTCCCCCGCCGTTCACAAAGACACCAAAGCAGCATGCTGTATCAACGGAAACGAAGGATGGTCCGATCTCCCGAATGATAATGAATGTTCCTATTTTATGATCGAATGGAATCCGGCCACACGAGCGGCCCCTGAACAAAGCAAAACGACTATCGTCAGCAATGATGTGGAAGCCCTGCAGAACATATGCAAAAAATCCATCCGTAAGATTTTCACCACCCATGATAAAAAGTTTGAGGACAATATCGCGGCCTACAAACGGGAGCTCGGTCTCGAACTTCGCAGACTTCCCAATAACCAGCGTCTGGCACTCACCCCCACCTACACCTTGCTGGTTGATCACTGTAGCGCCAATCGCATTCCATACTACACCGACCTCTACACTCTAAACAAAAACCTGGCGAAAACCGTCACCTACCGTGCGGATAAACAAAAATCCTACGAGACGTCGATGATCCTCGAGGTGGAACAGTTAAGAAACCGCTACCACCAGGAACTCAAAAAACTCATCACATCCTACAATGAAAAAGGTCTCAAATCCAAAGCGGTTGATGTCAGCGAGGAAATAACATCAACCAAGACCTATTCGGTCTTCGTGACCCACATTTCCGACGGCGACCTCGCTATCGTCCAAGGTAAAAAGACCACAGTCATCCCAGAAGAGGAGGATGAAGATGGGGACGAGGATGATGAGGAAAAAGAAGAGGTTGAAGAACCTAGCCCTCGGAAGAGAGGAACAGAAACATACTAAAAAAAACAATACCCAAAATCAATAGCCCATGAAAAACACACTGCTCACCCTAATCGCCGGAATCTTTCTGACCCAACTCGGATTCGCTGAAATCCTAACCATCAGTGATAAAAAAGGCCGAACCATGATTGTCGAACTTGTCAGTAGACAGGGAGAAAAAGTCGTAATCAAAAGACTCAAGGACAACAAAACCTTCACCATCGACCCCTCGACCTTGAGCGAAGAGTCGCAGCAAGAAATCAAAGAAAAATTGCAGGAAGTCAAAGAGGCTTACCCTCCGATTGATGCGACCGTTGTCGTAAGCAAACGCCGCAAGTCGGAAAACAGCAGTTACTACATGAAGGAGATGACGATCTCGAGCAAGGTCACCTTGACCAACGAAGACAGCAACGTTCTCAGCCCAACTTGCCAATGCAATATTCTCTTCATTGGTCAAAACCAGAGGTACAGTGATCGCTTTGTGGTTCTGGCCAATGAGTCTTTCAAACTCACCCCCGCTCACCAAGGCTCCGATTTTAATTCTCCGCCGACGGTCACATCTTACGATAGTGATAACAAAGGGTCCGGCAATATTGGAGGCTACAAGTATGTCGGCTACCTACTGGTGGTTTCAGATCAGGAACGAAAATCGATCATCCTAACGAAAACGGTTTACTCTGCCATCAAAAAAGCCATGGCCGCCAATACACGCTTGGCCGGCACCATGAGAGACTACAAGGTGGGCACGTATCTCAACAAAGCGATGGTCGAGGCTTCTGCGAGCAAGACCCGGACCCGCTACTAATACCATTTGATCAGTTAAATTGGCTGAATGGCACTGAAGGTTTTCGATTTTAACTAGGCGCAAGGAAGGCGCATAGCGGGCTATGCAACCGACGCGCAACAACGGTAAAATCTAAAAGATTCAGTGCCCCCTTGCCATTCAGCTTGCTGACTGACTCATCATCTTAAACTCAAACCATTCTGCCAATTTAACTGGGAGAATGGTATAATACCAACTCAACATTGGTATAAGGCGGAAACGTCCAGCAGCACCGAGTGCTCCTCCTGCAGGCCGGGAGCACACCTCTTGGCTTTTTCCTTCCAGAGCCCCACGCAGATACTGCCTAACCAAAAGCAGTCAAAAAAGCGACTTCAAGCGCCAACTGTTCTTGAACATTGGTTTCCATATTGGCTCTCAAATCCTCCAGGGCATCCATCCTCAGCAACAAGTCCCCGAGTTCATGAGCTCCAGCAACCTTGGAAGTGATGGCCTTTTCTGATGGGTAATCTAAACGCTCAACTGCGCACTTGCATCGAACGACATCACCCATCCAGGAAATCAAGCACTCCAGCAACTTCTCACGTTCACTGAGGTATTCGGATTCAGTGTGTGCCAGGTAAAATTTCTCCCTGTCCTTTAACCACTGGTCGCTATCGGTGGTATTTTTATAGCGTAAGGCTTCTTCCTTCAGTGCCTGGTCATTAAGCTTCGATATCTCGGCCCGGCGTTTGGCTAAAATATCGCTGAATGTCGCCCGTAAGGACAGGGCTGCCCCGATATGACCAAGCCCCTGCCTAGCCAAGCCGGCCAAGGAGGTTAAAAGTTCCGACTGACCATCGTTGGTCACGCGCCCACCGGAACTGGGCATCAAAGGCAAACGCACGCAGCGTGACAAAATCGTCGGCAATAACAACTCCGGAGCGTCACTCAGCAAGAGCAACAAACAATCCGATGGAGGTTCCTCCAGCGTCTTTAAAAAAGCATTTTCAGCCCCTTCCCCCATCCGGTCGGCATGAAGAATCACCCCAACCTTCCATTTGCCTGGGGCTGAGGCCACATAAAAAGATTTTTCAAGACCACGCATGTCATCCACCAGAATCCGGCGGGACTTGGATCTCGGACGTACGACCCGAACCAACTCACCTTCCAGCTCATCCAAGGACTTCGTCTCCACCACCTCAGGTTCACCGAACAAATTCATGCCATCGCTTGCATCCTCTTCTGGATTGATCAATGAAATCACACGTGCGGCCAGATCTTCCTTCCCGCTGCCGGCTTCCCCCGTAATCAAAAACGCATGCGCCAGACGCCCGCGCCCATGCGCGGATTCAATCAGTTGATATGCTTTTTCAGCCGTATATGCCATGGCGGAGACATCCTGAACACCCTACGGCCCCAAGGGCAACCTGAAAAGTAGACATCCCCTGCAATTAATCAAACAATTCACCGCATCACCGCCGTTCCTTATGGACAAATCATCAGCGCGGGCACAGGGTGCCTTCCCGCCCGAGCGCGACCAACCTGAACAACAATCGATCATTATGAGAAAAACCACACGACTTGCCAGTTTTGTGCTGGCACTGACAGCATCTTTCGCTTTCGCCGGAGGCGAAGGCTGGGTAACCGACTTCGAAGCAGCCAAAAAGAAAGCCGCGGAGGAGAAAAAAGACCTACTCGTCGACTTCACCGGCTCCGACTGGTGTGGATGGTGCATCAAGCTCAACGACGAAGTCTTTAAACACGACGCCTTCAAAAAAGGAGTCGCCGAAAAGTTCGTGCTCGTCGAACTCGATTACCCAAGGGACAAATCTAAACTCAGTGAAGAAACACAAAAGCAAAATGCAAAGCTCAAGGAGACTTACACCATCAAAGGTTACCCAACCATCCTCCTGATGGACGCCAAAGGCCGCCCTTACGCTCAGACCGGCTATCAGGCAGGAGGCCCCGAGGCCTATGTCACCCACCTCGATGAACTCCAGGCCGAGCGTGTCAAGCGAGACGAAAACCTGGCCAAAGCCGCTAAACTCGAAGGCGTTGAAAAAGCCAAGGCTCTGGTCGCCGTGCTCAAGGAATTACCCGAAGACCACCTCAGCCACTACAGTGAACTGACCGGTGAAATCTCCAAACTCGACCCCGAAGATCAGTCCGGATTTGTCAAAGCTCAACAACTCAAAGAAGCGAAGCAAAAACTTGAGGCTTCCATCTCGGAAGCAATGCGTGGAAATAAAGCCGACACCGTGCCTCCCATGATCGACGCCTTCATCGCTGAACACAAACTGGAAGGTGAGGAAAAACAAGAACTCGAATTCACCAAACTGCAGATCCTTGTTTCCTCGGCGGCGCGCAGCGGAGAGATGGATAAAGCCCTCAAAACCGTGGACAGCTACATCACCCAAAACAAACTTGAAGGTGAAATGAAGCAAAACGTCCTCGGCGTCAAAATGGGGCCATTGCTCCAGGCCAAGAAATTCGATGAAGCCGCTAAGGTCATCGATGCCATCATCGCGGTCGATCCCAACACAAGGGCTGGCAAATTTGCCGAACAGTTCAAACCGCGCTTGGAGAAAATGAAAGCCCAGGCTGGGGGAAACAAGTCAGACAATCCTCCCCACGGAGAGCCTGGTCACGTTCACGAGGAAGGCGAATAACCAGCGCCAACACCACCCTTTACTCTTCTTTTCAAAGCGTGCCAGTCATCTGGCGCGCTTTTTTTATGACCCGGAGCCTCACCCCATCTCCACGGATGCACAAATCCGGCGTTGATCTGTCGGCCATAATCCGCTTAATTCCTCCCGCAACCCAAGGGCCTTGCCCTATTTCACGCTCATACCATGCCCGTATCAGATTACATCGTCACCATCGGCCTCGAAGTCCACTGCCAGATTAAGTCTAAGAGCAAAATGTTCTGCGGCTGTGCCACCAGCTTTGGCGAAGAGCCCAACAGCAACGTATGCCCGGTGTGCCTCGGGCTTCCCGGAGCGCTGCCCGTACTCAACCAGCACGCCATCGAGCAAACGATTCTCGCAGGTATGATGATCAACTGCAAAACCCCGGAAGTCTCGAAGTGGGATCGTAAGAACTACTTCTACCCGGACATGCCAAAGAATTACCAGCTCACCCAGTTTGACCTGCCGCTCTGCATCGGGGGAGGAGTCCCGCTCTACGACCTCGCCTACCCGAAAGAAACCCAGAAAAACATCCCGAATCCAGGAAAAGTCGTCAAACTCACCCGGATCCACCTGGAAGAGGATGTCGCCAAATCCACCCACCACAGCAACAACTCAACCATCGACTTCAACCGCGCCGGAACCCCCTTGATGGAAATCGTCTCGGACCCCGACATCGAAACCCCTGAAGAAGCCTACGCCTACCTCAAATCGCTGCAACAAATCCTCATTTACGGAGGGATTTCCGATGCAGATATGGAAAAAGGCCAAATGCGCTGTGACGTCAACGTTTCACTCCGTCCGCACGGACAAGAGGAACTCGGAGAAAAAGTGGAACTCAAAAATCTCAACTCCATTTCCGCAGTGCGCAACTCACTGCATTACGAAATCCTGCGCCAGGCTGAGGAACTGGATGCCGGTATCGCCCAAATCCAATCAACCCGCCGCTGGGACGCCGACCTCGGGGAAAGCCAGATGATGCGCACCAAGGAAGATGCACACGATTACCGGTATTTCCCGGAACCCGACTTACTCCCGATCCGCACCGCCGAGCTCGTCGAAAAAATGCGTAGCCACGTTCCCGAACTCCCACATGATAAACGGGCACGCTTTGAGGCCGATTTCGGTATCAGCCCCTACGACGCAGGGGTGATCACCAGCGACCAAAACCTCGCCGATTATTTCGAAACCGCAGTCAGCAAACCGAATCTCGGAAAAAAAATTGCCAACTGGATCACCAACTCCTTGCTCGCAAAACTGAACGAAGAAGGAATCGACATCCTCGACTGTCCACTTCCCGCCGAACGTATTCTGGAACTCGTCGAATTGGTCGAAGCCGGAACCATCTCCAACAATCAGGCCCGCGAGGTCTTCGCCACGCTCTGGAACAAGCCGGAAGACAAGGCCGCGGATACAGCCAAAGCCATGGGCTTTGAGCCCGCTGACACCGGAGCCATTGAAACCATGATTGAAGAAGTGATTGCCGCGAACCCAGACAAAGTAGCTGAGATTCAAGCCGGCAACGAAAAATTGCTGAACTTCCTCACCGGACAGGTGATGAAAGCTTCCAAGGGTAAGGCCAACCCGAAAATGGTAACCGACGGCTTACGGGCGAAAATCCTCTAAATTCACCTAAGAAAAAGCACCTGCGCTCAGTTTGCTCCTGAGCAACACCACAATCCGCCAATGAAATCTCTGATATTCACACTTCTGATACTTACCATGGCTCCCTGCATGGCTGGAGTTTACGGTGACCTTGAATTCGGCGACGACCGCAACACCGTCACTAAAAAGCTACAGCAAAGCAAACTGGTTGAACAAACGATCAACACCAGCCTGATCTCCCGAACCGGTCTCAACGGCATCTTCAAGTGCAAAACTCCGCTGGCCGGCCTCAGCTACCACCTTTTTTTCGATTGGAATGAAAATGGCGGCCTACGTGAAATCACTTTGCGCTCCGAGGACATCAATAAATCGACCTATAGCTCCACTCTCTACAAAGCCTGGAACGAGGCGGGTCAGTTATTTTCCCGTGTTTATGGTGCCCCCGCTCAGAACGCCGGCTTCCCCGACCGCCACGATGTCAGCCAACATGGTATGATGATGTCTCACATCTGGCACCGCGATGACGACCAATCGGTTCTTCTCGGAGCAGGCATCGAGAAAGACCAATGCTTCCTGGCCATCCGCTTTATCAACCAGCGTATCGAACCAGTGCGCATCCCCGCCAAGTAAGGGCTTCCGACAATGATCCGCCATCCGCACAACCCCATCCTCAGCCGTGCGGACATCCAGTCTGAGCATCCCTTATTGCGCGACCCAAGCTCCGTATTCAACCCGGGGGCTGTCTTTTTCAATGGGCGCTACCGCTTGATGCTGCGCACCCAAAGCCGCTCGCGGGAAACCTTCTTTGTCCCTGCGACCAGCAGTGACGGGATTCGCTTTGATGTCCAAACAGAGCCCCTTCAAATCGGAAACCTTCCTGCCATCCCCAAGGTTCATCATGCCTACGATGCGCGACTAAGCGTCATCGACGGACGCTGCTACATGATGTATGCCGTGGATCTCGACGATCGTTGCACCCTGGCACTGGCCGTCAGCGACGACTTCCAAACCTTCGAATTTCTTGGCTACACATCCGGCACCTATGCCGATACGCGTAACGGCGTGATTTTCCCTGAAAAAATCAACGGCAAGTACCTCAGACTCGAACGCCCCAACCTCCCGCAGGAACCAGGCAACCCAACATCCGGCGATATGATCACCATTTCGGAGTCGGACAACCTCCTGCGTTGGAACCACCGGGGTGATGTTATGGCCGGACGCTGGAGGTTCTGGGACGAACGCATTGGAGCTGGCCCGCCTCCCCTGAAAACCAAACACGGCTGGTTGCTCATCTACCACGGAGTTGCCACCCATTTTGCATCGAGCCAAATCTATCAGGCCGGAGCCGCCCTCCTCGACCTCCACGACCCCAAACATGTTCTGGCACGCACACGCCTGAATATCTTGGAGCCACGGGAAAACTACGAACTTACGGGGCAGGTCCCCAACGTCGTCTTCCCATCCGGCTGCATCCCCGAGTCCACCGAGCCCGATGGCAGTATCGCCGACGACACCCAGCTTAACATCTACTACGGAGCTGCGGACACCAGCATCGGACTTGCCACCACAACCGTGCAAGAGCTCATCCATGCCTGCTATTTCCCCGATGGCGAGCCTGGGGCATAAAGCTTAGCTTGTTCCCCCAGCCTTTAACCGCAACTGCGGCCCGGACAGTCTCCTCACTGAGACACGGAATAATCCGGGAGCCCCGTCCTGCTGGGAGCTTCGAGCCCGATCATAAAGGATCAGGACCGTCAACCGGTCCCGATGCGGGCGTAAAACCGAGCGAACGTAAACCTTGTCGGAAACTGCGTCAGCGAAAACAAACGGGTGGTAGGCATCGAAATCAAACATTTCAAAACTCCTCCTCGACCCAGCCTTGAGTATTTCGGATTCCGCGTCACCCAGTCGATAAGCAATTGGGCGACTGGCAAAATTACGAATAAGCAGAGATTTTATCATCATCCTTGGGTGATTCAATTTTTGCATCCTCAGCTGAGGCGTCCGTAGCCATGAGCCCCCCTCTTTTTCACGTATCTGAGGATCACAGAGAAGAAAACACAAATACTGGCAGCCGGGGTCGAGCCGCGGCAGCTGGAGGTAAGCACGCTTTGTTGATATTTGCTCGGGAACGTTTCGCCAAAGAGGGATCGTCACCTGTGAAGGAACAGCCATGGGGGCGGCAGCCACTCCAAGTCCGACAGGCAAGCGCCGCCAGCCAAAATCACCAGATTGGTCTTCGACACCCTGCGGAGAACGGAAATACAAATGAGAGGGCGGAAGTGAACCCTGATCAGGAGCCACAGGCAATGGAAGCCCCGCCATGTCCGCATGCTTGCTTTCCGATTTGTCCATCCTCCGATTCTCCCTGATCATCTTAAACTTTTGCTGGGGACGATCCCCCACCGCAATCACCGTCACCCACGCAGGGGCTGGTTCCATGGACGGTTCTGCATCCAGGGACACCCACAAAAGCATCCATAGGAAACCTAAGCCAGCTCCCGGCACCCTCCGCTTTCCCTTGTTCAGTACAGCCGCCATCATCATATCTCACAATCAGAGAGCCAGCGCATCGATGTGACCTCAAACCTTCGTCCAAATTTTCGGTTCACCTCATGCAGGCCGCCATCAACCAATGCCGCCGTCACCCGGTTCTGTTTCAATGCGCCACGAATCGCAGGATCCCCCCTACCAGATGAGGGATCGAGTATTGGGTCGGGCATTAGATAATCAGGCCCTCTCACAACTTCTGCCTGCAAACAGGCCCTTGCCATAACCTTGCCATCACGATCATGAGACTCACCGTAACAACGTACGGTAAAACAATCACCGCGCACTGTCATCACCGGAGCCAAGGACGCAAAAAAGTCCCCCTGAGTTAAATATGCCGGGATCCCCCAGGCTTTGGATTGGACTTGTTTTTGCAGACTCGGTTTCCACGAGGGATGATTGTTATCATAGGCCGCCATGAACGAGGTTTGATAGACCGATTCATGAAAGGCCTGATTAATGCCAGACCGCATGATCGCCTCGTCAAGCACACCACATTGGCTCGATGGGTCAGCAGCCCCGGCCAAACGCCGATTAACAAAATCAGCCATCGATAGAAAGGGGCCTCGTTGTTTCACTAGCTCAACCAGGCACTTCGCCAATGTCTCAATTTCATCGTGACTCAGGCTTCTGGAGCCTCCCCAACACTCAGGCTGCTCGACTCCCTCTGGCTGACCATCAACCCGTGTCATGGGGCGAGCCACTCGAGAAAACTCTCTACCGGTCCCATCCTCCATCTTACTCAAAGCTCCAGACAACACACTCATCCAAGCATCCACTGAAGTGGAATTCACATTAAAGGCTCCGGCACATTTGATCCCGTAAGCATTGTTCCAGAACGCAAAGTCAAATCCTTCGGGGCCGGCAAGGCGTCTCGACCAGGCCTCCGACGCAGACTCGCCCCCCCGTCCTTTTCGGTAACGGGCATGATGAGAAAACGTTTCAGCCTCCTCCCTTGTTTCAGCCCCATCCCCTAACAACCATCGGGAACCATCTTCACTCATCGGCATACCGGAAATAAAATAGGCATCCCAAAGATTCTGATTCACTTCAAAGGCAATATCATAGGCTAAACATTCATCACGTGACGTTACTTTTTCTCCACCCAATCGTTTTTCAACCGCATGCTTACCCAACTGCAAGAGCCCCGATGAGTTCGCCAATCGAGGGTCACTCGCATAAGAAAGCCTCGGACCAAATTTATCTTCTCCATATGGCATGATGTATCCAGCAATCGCCGCATCCCAAGTAGAACATGCATCGCCACTCTTCAACATCGGATCCGCGACATGTGCACTCCTATCAGAGGGAGCATGGAGGTCGGCTCTCGAATGCCCGACAATATAACTAGGGTGCCAAGAATACGGGCTCAGACAAGCATGACGTAAATCCCCCAGGGACGGCATACCGGAATCCGCAAGGGGCAAGGAAAAGAGCACAGTGCTTGTTTCGGGCATCCTCCCGGGAGGTAACAATGCAGGCTGGGTAAACTGCCCATCCCGGTTCGGTAGTGGAGCGTGCGCAACATCTCCGAGGGAAAAGGGGTGAACTTGCAGCATCCACGCTCCCGAGCTCTGATGCCCCCAAGACGCGGTACAGGGGGAAGCTGGAGAACGCGTTACCAAGCCAGGGCGCACATTCCAGTGCGCGATGGGTGCCTGATGATAGGCCCAGTGCCGCGAGTCCCACAAGCCACTGCGAATCGGAACCAAGCCGCCTTCGTTCGAAGACTCATCCAAGGTCAACAACTTTGCCCCCCACTGGTGCACCCGAGAACCTTGACGGTGCGGGAACTCTTCATACCGGCTGAGATAACGACCAAAGGGAGATGCAAACGACTGGCTGTCACCAAAAAATTGCGACCAATAGTCATACGTCCACACACCTCCATTTCCATGGTTCATCAACTGCAGGGTGGGAAACGATTGGCATGTCTTGGCAGCGACATCCTCGACCGAGCACTGCCCCCCTCGATCAACGGCCTTAAGAATAAAAGGAAAATTATCTCTAACCACAGCCCATGGTTGATAGGAAACAATACGGGAAAGATCGAGGGCATCGAAAAATTCATCATGAGGCATCCGCCAGAATCGCATCACCCTCTCCGAGCCAGAGTCACGTTTACCCGTCCGCAATCGCACCCCACCATGGTAATCGATGAAATAATGATCCATGCCTTCAGCAGCCCGCGCACTCAATCGCTGGTCAGCGATGCAATCAGGATTGTATTTTTTCAAGCTCACCCCTCCCGCTGAAAAATCGGCTTGAGAAACCAAAGGCGAAAACACCAGACACTGACCAGGGGGAAAATGAGTTGGCTCCAAGATAAAACCAAGATAGCGCTGACGAGGAAAGACCCCGGGTCCATCAGGAGCAATCACCGCACTTGATTCGGGAGCCGGCCATTGTTCATCCAGGTATCCCGGCAGCAATCCTTTCTCGAAAAAGTAGGTATTGAGTCGCTCAGACTCTTCAGCATCCACGGCAAAATGAAAGGCAGACTCATCACGGAAGGGATTCGGCATCAGCACCATTAACTCCCCAGTCTGCATACCCACATCGTAGGGATTCCATAAGCAAACTCTGGGCTGAATGTGCGTTCGCAATGAGTTCAGCGAACCTTCCGTGTGACTGAAATAATAATGCCATCGGACATCTGTCATCACAGGGTGAATCTTCGGCGCACGGGATGCCCAGTGAGCCCCATCCCATGTCAAACCATCGGCTATTCCTCCCGGCCAATCTTCAACCGGACGCGTGCGGGTTGATTCCGATGTCCGATGCTCAACCTGAGCTTGTATCTCGCCACGGTGCAAGCCTTCAAGATATTTCAACCGCCCCCATGACCGTAACGCGCCAAAACCAGGTCCTAACACTGCATGATTCCTCCCTGGAATAATCGGAGAGTCACTGGAAAAACTCTCACGCTCTGACAATGAAAAAACCATGACCTCCTTATCAGGATGGGCAAACAACAAAGGCGTAAGATCCTTTTTCAAACCACCCAGAACCACATCCGTCATCAACCCATCCGCCCTCGGTGTCAGGTCATGAAAATGATAACCAAGAGCTTCGGCCAAGGCGCTCCTTTTTTGTAAATCATCTTCCACCAAACAAACACTCGACCGGGTGATCAATTTACCACCGTGCCTCTTCAGGATCTTGTCCCAATCCCGATACACCAAGGTCCCTTTTGCATCCCTCACCTGACTGGGGTCGTCACCAGAGGCATCTTCAACAAGCGATAGTGACGCCTTCTGGCTATTGTCTGATACATACCAGGCATAAGCCCCCCCTCCCAAGGCATCGGAAATACTTACTTTTTCAACCAGCACTCTCTTTTTCAGGTAATCGGATTGTGAGCACGCCGCTCCAATCGTTCCCCGGCCTACCATCTCAACCCAATCCCTCGATCCTTCCCGATAAGCATTTTCAATCTCACTCCTATCCCCGGATCCGCTCACCAACCACCCGCAAAACAAGCGCTCCTTCCATCTCCCCCCTTTCAAAGACTGCTCATTTTCCCTGAGATCCGTGTATACTCCAGAATAGGGGTAAGGGCTAGCGCTTCCATCCTCCCCGCCTTTTCCAATCACTGGCCACTCCCCCCGAGGGTCATCCCAATAAGTCTGCCACACTCCATGCCAATTACGGTGAGACAATGGCTGACTCCCCTCCCCGGAACCAAGCACCTCAGCCCGTGCCGTCACCCGCCGGTCACCCCCTGCCATTTTTTGCAATTGCCCCACAGCTTGCATCAGCGCCAAGCGAGCATTCTCCCTGGCTACCCTCTGATGCCGCTGACTCCCATCCGACCTGACCACTTGTGAACTTAAGCTCAATAACGACAGGCTAAACAATGACAGCAAAACAAGAAACATCACCACGGAAACCACGGCAAAACCGCCGTGATCCTTACCCACCCAGAAACCACCCCTTACGCACTGCATTCAATCTAACCAATACTCAATTTAGTTAGATCTAGCAAATATATTTTTACAAGGGCCCAACAACCTATCAGACAGCACAAAACAAAGCGGCCGGAGGATTACCCTCCGACCGCTTACACCACATGAACCTGGAATCCGAAGATTCGGACTCCAGGGGTCTGAAATTATGAGTATTCAGAATGCATCGATTCCAACCTTTGCTGTTCGAGCAAAGGCCTACGACATGCGACCTTTACTTACCCTTCGGTACGGGAGGCACATTGAGTTTCACATTTCTAAAATGCACGGTATTTCCATGATCCTGCAGCAGGATATGACCATCAGGCCATTCTCCGAAACCAGGAACCTTACGATACTTGCTCTTGGCGACAATCTCCTTGAACTCAGGGGTTCCGCGGTCATAGGACACCACTTTTTTCCCATTGAGCCAATGTTCAACATGTTTTCCGTCGGTCACCACTCGCATCTGGTTCCACTCTCCGACAGGTTTCGGTTGTTTACCGGCATCCGCCGTGATCAGGTCATACAATGAAGACATTGTCCGGTTGCCGTCCCGTCCTTTTTTTGCATCAGGATGTTTGGCATCGTCAAGGATTTGACTTTCCAACCCGATGGCTGATCCCGTTTTTGCAACAGCGCCACCACCGGTGATCGGGTTCAGATTGGGCTGACAAAAGTACTTCACGCCACTATTGGCTCCAGGGGTGATTTTAAAATCAAGCGTAAGATCAAATCGGGCATAACGCTGCATCGTAACGATATCGCCTCCCTTCGCAGATTCGGCACCTCCACTTTCCAAGACCGTCAGCACACCATCTTTGATCGTCCAGCCCGACTTGGGGAAGGTATCGAGCTTCGCTCCACGCCAGCCATCCGTGGACGTTCCATCCCAGAGCAATATCCAACCTTTTTGAATTTCATCCGCACTCAGGCTGTTGTCTCCGCTTCCGGGCTCCAATTCCTTAATCCGGAGATTGCGCCACGCAACGGTCGTACCTTCGATGGCCTTATTATTACCAATGCCATGAACCTGGAGACCGATAAATCCTTTCGGAGTCAAATCATCCTGAATGGATGCGCGTGGGACACCGTTGAGCCAGGTTCGGATCGACGAACCAACCGCTTCAACACGGACCTTATTCCACGCTTCCGGCTTGAAACTCTCTGCTCCCTGCTTCGTGAACGCCTTGCCATCCCCTCCAAGTTTCCCTGGGCAAAGCCATCCCCGACGCGCCTCATCATAGATACCGGCACTCCAAAAACGCGCCCGTTTGGGATCGGGGTCGATTTCCACCTGATATCCGTGCACGCGGCCGGGAGGAACTTTGATATTCTTGCCCTGCCATGTATAGGTCTTCGTTTTCTCGTAACAATTACTACGAATTTGCACTCCTGAATTCAGGCGAGGATCCACCTTGAATTCATATTCCAGGATGAAGTTCCCGTAGAGCTTTTCCGTACACATAAATGTATTGGGAGTCTTGGTGACTGAATGCCCGACAATGGTTCCATTCTCCACGGTATAAGTTGCTTTGCCTCCTTTTTGGGTCCAGCCGGTGAAATCCTTACCATTGAAAAGATTGACCCAAGCTCCGTCAGCGGCCGACAATGCGGTAGCTCCAGCAAGGGACATAAGCGCAATGGCCATCGGTTTGATTGATCGTGTGTGTTGTCTGCTCATAAGATGTAAAAACTTACGAACAGCACTACCATCACCTTGCGCATGGATACACGCCAATTTTTAAACCTGTCCAAATGCGAACAAATTAATTTCTATTCATCCGGGCGCTCTTTCTTGCCTCGAGCAGAACCCGAACAAAAAGAGCCACCACCCAAATAGAGCCGGTGCCCATGAGAAACCAAGGAAACACCCAACCAAAACGAGTATAAAAAGTTCTTTCGTTCCGGCGTCCGATCTCGCCATATAATATGCCATCTTTCATCAAGGGAATGTCCACCACACGGTTTCCATAGGGGTCGAGAATCTGGGTTGTTCCGGATGTCGCACAGACCACCATCCAACGTGCATTTTCCGCGGCCCGATGGCGGAACAACTCGGCATGTTGGTGATGCTCGCGGGCTGTCCAATGCTCGGCATCCATGCTGGGGATTGCCAGAAATTCGGCCCCGTCCGCCACCATTCTTCTCACCACGTCCTCATAGTCGCAATCAAAGCAAATAGGGGTCCCAACCTTACCCAAGGGTGTGTTAATGGCTTTGGCTTCCGTCCCTGCCGTCCCGTCATCGAAAAAATGCACCGTGTGGTTTTTGTAATGATCCCCTAACTCGCCGTCAGCGTCCAAGGTAAGCGCAGTGTTGAACCAACCGTCGGCAACCACAGTCTCCGTGCCAACCACCATCACGGCCTCCTTTTCTTTTGCCAATAAGATCAAATCCAACCATTGTTTCTGATTTTTTCGGATATCCGTAGGGATCCCGTATTCCGGCCAAACAATCAAATCCACATTCTGCTCAGCCCGCTGGGTCATTTCAACATACTGGTATCCATCCGTGAGTTCGCTCTGAACCGCCATCACCTTGATCGGATCATCGATCGCAGGTGTTTTTTTGGGGAAAAGAGCCGAAAGCAACATCACGCCCAGCACCACCGCCCCCACAAGGCGCGGGCTCCGGCCACGACAACACACCAAGGCCGAGCCAAGAATCAACACAAAGCCAATTCCATACACTCCCAACCACGGCGACAGCCACATCGGCCTCAAGCCCACGCCCGGAGACATCCAGGGAAATTTCAACACGAAGATCTCACAACGAAAGAACTCCACCGCGCCCCACCACACAGCGGCAAAAAAGGCCACCACCCACTCCGATTTTCCGCCACCATAGTGCGCATGAGCCAAAGCATACCCCCTCGCAAAAAATCCAGTGAACAGAGCCAGGATCAAAACCAAGGGAACCACAAAATAGGGCATCTCCTTGAAGATGTTTACCAACCAAGACAAGGTCACTCCATAAAACAAGGCACCATGAAGCAGCCCTAGGTAAAAGCCATGGGAGGTCTTCACCCCCTGCAGAGCCAGAATCAAAGGGACCCAGGCAACGACCGCCAATCCGAACCAGCCGACCGAAGGAAAAACCACAATCCCCAAACCTGCACTCAGTAACACCAACAACACACGAAGGAACATCCCCATGCCACGACGCTAACACGCAGCAAGATCGATCGACAAGAGCCGAATGCCAAACGGCATCACCAAAAAGACCAAGTATCCGGCACATGAAGGTGATAAAAACCGGGGTCTCCTTATCGTATAGAATGGTTTGTGAACACTATCCCATCCATCTTTGTCACACTGGCTTGTCTCACTGCGGTCTCCTCCAGCTTCGGCAAACCACCCCCAATTCAAGCACCCAACGGATTTCAAGTTGATCGTGTCCATCTGGTGGATAAAAAACAAGAAGGCTCATGGGTATCCATGTGCTTCGATCCCGAAGGTAAACTCTACGTCTGTGATCAATACGGAAAGCTATATCGCATCACACTCAAAGGAGGAAAAATCAGCCACAAACAAGCATTAGCCAGCCCAGGCATGGCCCAGGGCTTATGTTGGGCATACGGTAGTCTCTATATGTCAGTGAATGGAGGCAAACAAGGCGGAGTCTATCGACTCACAAGCACAGCCAACAACGGCGAGTTTGACCAAATCAAACACATCCTGCCTATCGCCGGTTCCGGAGAACATGGTCCCCATGGCATTATCCCCAGCCCCGACGGCAAGGGACTCTACCTTGTCATTGGCAACCACTGCCGTCCAAAAACACCAACGCGCTCAATCGTCTCACACAACTGGCAAGAAGACACCTTGTTACCTCACTTACCGGATGCCAGCGGTCATGCGGTCAATGTCAAAGCTCCCGGCGGAACCTTACTCTATCTCACCCCCGACGGCAAAGACTGCGAAGTGATCTCCACCGGCATGCGCAACACCTATGACATCGCAGCCAGCCCTGACGGAGAAATTTTCGGTTATGACTCCGACATGGAATGGGACATCGGCACACCCTGGTACCGCCCCACCAGAGTGCTGCATCTTACGCGCGGAAGTGAATTCGGATGGCGGACCGGCACCGCAAAATGGCCTGATTATTATGCCGACAGCTTAGGGGCCGTCAAAAACATCGGACCAGGATCTCCAACAGGCGTTTTGTTCGGCACCCAGGCACAATTCCCTCTGAAGTACCGTAAAGCGTTGTTCTTGCTCGATTGGACGTTTGGACGGATCTATGCGGCCCACCTCAAACCTGAAGGCTTCAGCTACTCCGCCGAAATCGAAACATTCCTCACGGGTAAACCGCTACCTCTCTGCGATGCTGCCATCGGACCCGACGGAGCGATGTATTTCATCACCGGCGGCCGCCGACTCCAATCCGCCCTCTACCGGGTCAGTTACACCGGACCACTGGGCCATGAGGATACCTCACCAATGGTAACCCAACCAAACAAAATGCGATCCTTGCGCAATGAACTACTTCAGAGCAAGGACATGGATACGATTTGGCAACACCTCGACCACCCGGATCGCCTCATGCGCTACAATGCCAGGGTGGCATTGGAAAACCTTCCACATGAACCTTCCATCACCCGACTCCAAAAAGAAACCAAGTTCCAGCACATCATCACTGCCAGCCTAGCACTTGCGAGGGTCCAAGCCAATCCAACAACCATTCACCAAAAGCTCCTCAGCCTCCCCTACCCTCAACTCTCGCCACCACAAAAACTGGAATTCCTCCGTGCCGTGTCACTTACCTTTATTCGGGCAAAACAAACTGACCCTGACATTGGAATCCGCTACCTCAAACTTCTCAACCCAGTCTACCCCTCGGACAATGATCAGGAAAATAGAGAGCTCTGTAAGCTTCTCACCTATCTAGGTTCATCCAGTGCCACCGGCAAAACGGTTCAACTCATGGAACGTTCAGTGAATACCCAACAAGCGGTTGACCTCGAATTGTTGGAAGGCAATGACCGTTATGCCAAAGACATTAAATCCATGATGCGCAACCAACCTGATGCCAATGCACTCCAGTATGCACTCACCCTCATGCATGCTCAATCAGGGTGGAATCAGGCATCCGTCACCACATACTTTACTTGGCTCAATCAGGCCGAAGCCAAAAGCGGAGGCCGCAGTTATAAAGGCTTCATTCGCAATATTCGAAAAACCGCACTTACCTCGCTACCCAAGGAACTCAAAGCCACCGCTCTGGCTGCACCAAAAATCCAAGCGCCCGAGAAAGACACCCCCATGGCACAGGGACCCGGCCGGTCGTGGACACTGAACGAGGCATCCCAAACCATCCGCGACCTATCCCAGGCCAATAAGAAAAACGGCAAAAGGATGTTCCAAGCCACACTTTGCATCCATTGCCACAGCCATGGCCAATCCGGAGGAAACTCCGGACCGGACTTAACCAACCTCGCAAATCGGTTCAGCAGTCAGGACATCCTCAAAGCCATCATTACCCCCTCGGAAGAAATCTCTGAACAATATCAATTTACCATCCTTCACCTCAAGGACGGATCCCAACTGCAAGGGAAAATCATGAAAGAAAACAAGAAGAAGCTTTGGATCGCTCCCAGCGCATTCAATTTCGAACAACAGGTCGAGGTCCCAATCGACACGATCCTACGCCGAAGCGTATCGACAGTATCCCCGATGCCTCCCGCCATGATCAACTCGCTCAATGCCGACGAGCTTCGCGACCTGATGAAGTTTCTTGGCACCCCGGCACCCTGAGCCACCGCGGGTTTCCACACCCCACTCCCGGGCGATCCCCGACCTAGCGTGAAGCCGCTCTCCGGGGCTTTTATTTATCGGCCAAGGGCTCCAGTTCCAATTTGCGGAACTCAACCTCGCTTCCTTCGGCCTGAAGAGCTATCTGCCCTTTGCTTGCCGTAGCCTTGCTACCATGGTTTACGAGGGTATCATTGACCCAAACTTTAACTTCATCCCCCTTGCACTCGATCACCATGGTGTTCCATTCACCCGGTTTTTTTTCCGAGTCATCCGTCAGGTTGAGAATTCTCCGGGCATCCCCCTTGCTTCCGCCGTATTTCTGTCCTTCTTTTTTCGGACGGCGCTTTTCCATTTCAGGAACTTCGATGTTTTCCTCGATGCACCAAAAATCACCGGCGTGCCCCGATTGCATTTGAACCTCAATCGACTTGGGAAACATTCCATACAATGCCCTGGGCGTAGAAGAATGAACCAGAACTCCGCAGTTACCCGGCTTACCGGCAAAACGATATTCCACCGTCAAACGGTAATTGCTAAACGACTTCTCTGTGATCAAATGGCCTCTCGGATTCCCCAGACTGACCAACTTGCCATCACGCACGATAAAACTGGGTTGAATATCCGGATTGTTATCGGCCTTGGGCACATCCACCTTCCATCCTTTCAAATCCTTGCCATTGAACAAGGGCTCTGCAGTCAGGGCAGATACAGCCCCCATCACAACAGCTAAGACGGCTAAACTCTTCATCCTCATCTTCATAATGCATTAATAACGTGGAATGTTTCTTCTTTTTTTCAGCACACGCACAACAATGATGACATTTTTATAATTATTCACTCACTTTTGTGCCTGTAGTCAGCGTTTCCTCACGAAATGCCGACAACAAGGAGCGGAAAAGCTCACCGGGGACACCCTCACCAATCGGGCGGTCATCAATCTTCACAACCGGGATCACCTCGGCGGCCGTCCCCGTCAGGAAACATTCATCCGCCGTATAGACATCATAGCGGGTCAATGTGTCCTCAATGATCTCAATTTCCAAGCGTTCACAGAGGTCGAATATCACAGCCCGTGTGATCCCGTCCAAAGCTCCGTCAGAAATCTTCGGCGTGATCACGACACCATTTTTAACGATAAACACCGTATCTCCAGTGCATTCAGCCACTGTTCCGGCTTCGTTGAGCATCAAACCTTCCATCACTCCGGCCTTCACACATTCGATCTTCGCCATCACATTATTCAGGTAGTTCAAGGATTTCACCTGTGGACTCAAGGTTGCATGAGTCGGCCGCCGGGTTGAACAGGTGATCAGCTCCAGCCCATTCTCATAATACTCGGTGGGATACAACTGAATCGATGAAGCGATGCAAAACATCGATGGAGTTTCGCAAAGATAGGGGTTGAGCCCCAAGCCGCCGCTTCCCCGGGTTACCACCAGGCGCACATAGCCGTCCTTCAGGCCATTGGCTCGGATGGTCTCACAGACGATATCACAAACTTCCTGCTCGGACCATGGCATCTTGAGAAGGATCGCACGGGCCGAAAGGAACAACCGCTCAATGTGCTCTTCCAGCCGGAAAACCCGCCCTTCGTAGAATCGGATTCCCTCAAAAATGCCGTCACCGTACAGCAGGCCGTGATCAAAAACAGAGACTTTGGCTTCATTGGCATCGAGCAATTGTCCGTCGAGCCAGATTTTTTGTGTGTCGCTCATAATGATGAAAAATGATGGGTGCTCGCGATCGGATAAGACATTCATCCTCATCGCGGGGCGCGTGTTAAATCATGATTTTGCCTGATTGAACATGCCTTTTTTGGCGATCTCGAGAAATTTAGGTCATCATTCCCCAAAATACAGCATCTGGGATGACGAGAACGCAGAATGCCTCCTCTGTCACCTGAATGGGGCTCGACCAAGAGACAAGCGCACATCTACGGTACTTCAATCGGCAACCAAACCATCTTTCACAATCAGTGTGCGGTCACTGTGACGGGCCAGCTCCTCGTCATGGGTCACCACCACCAAGGTGGTTTGCTCTTCCCGGGCCAATTCAAGTAACATCTCCATGACTTGTGAGCCATTGCGAGAATCCAGATTTCCCGTGGGCTCATCCGCGAAAATGATTCGGGGCGAATTGACCAGAGCCCGTGCAATCGCCACACGCTGCTGTTCACCACCACTCAACTCGGCCGGCAAGTGATCCAGCCGATGGTCCAATCCCACCCGACTCAAAGAAGCCTTTGCCCGCTCAGCCATGTCCCGGCCAGAAATCATCGCAGGCATCATCACATTCTCCATAGCCGTCAACTCCGGCATCAGATAATAGTTCTGAAAAACATAGGCCATGCGCTGGTTCCTGATTTTCGCCTGCTGCCGCCGGTTCTGCGCATACAGATCAATGCCATCCACCCACACCTTCCCCTGCTCGGGACGCTCCAAACCAGCGAGGATATACATCAGCGTGGTTTTTCCGGCACCACTCGGTCCACAAAGAAAAATCGTCTCCCCTTCCTGAATCTCCAGATTGATTCCATGCAGAACCTCGACACGCTTTTTACCCACCGAATACCCCCGATGCAAATTTTCAGCTATGACCCCCGTGCTTTCACTCATGACCAATGACTAGCCGATCCCTCACAACATGCGAATGCTTTTCTTAAAAAATGTGCCGAAAAACATTGGAAAAAAATCCGTCCTGCTGCCACCGTCGGCGCATGGACACGATCACCTTCACACCGCTTTACATGGAACGCGTCTGGGGAGGGCGCGAACTCGAATCCGTCTACGGCCGAAAACTTCCGAAAAGCGAACCACCCTATGGAGAATCATGGGAAATGACGGACCGCCCGGAAGAGCAATCGGTCGTCACCGACGGCCCATACAAGGGGATGACCCTCGGCCAGCTCTGGCAGGAAAAACGCAACGAGTTGTTTGGCCCCGGATTCGAAAATTCCGAACGCTTCCCTCTCTTAATCAAGATCCTCGATGCCCGTGACGATCTCTCCATCCAAGTTCATCCACCGACAGATATCGCCCCAACTCTCAATGGCGAACCTAAAACCGAAATGTGGTACATCGCCGACGCCAACGATGACGCTCAGCTCTACGTCGGTCTCAAACAAGGAGTCAGCCGGGAGGATTTCCAACAAGCCATCAATGACGGCACCGTCGACCAGGTCGTCCACGCCATCGATGCCAAGGCTGGAGACTCTATCTTTATTCCTTCCGGGCGCCTGCACGCCATTGGTGCCGGGTTCCTGATCTACGAAATCCAACAAAACTCAGACACCACCTACCGGGTGTTCGATTGGAACCGAGTCGGCTTGGACGGAGTCCCCCGCGAGCTTCATGTCGAGGAATCCATGCGCTGCATTGATTTCGATGACATCGAACCCGGCATGGATACCCCGGATGGCAACACCCTGGCCAACTGTGAATTTTTCCATGTCGAACAACTCGAAGTCCAACAAGGCTGCAGCATTGGCAACCCGGATCCGGAAAGGTTTTCAATCGTCACCGTAGTGAAAGGTCAAATCACATCAACCGATGGACGCACCTATCAAGCTGGAGACTTCCTCCTACAACCACAAGGTGCAGCCCCCCTCACCGCCAGCACGGATGCCAGCATTCTTCAAACCACCATTCCGCAGAGCTAATCACCCTGCCACTCAGCTGGTTGCCTGGCTTGGGCTTACCCTGGCCACGGCATCGCAGGTTGGTGCCCAGCTGACTGAGCCGGTCAGCTCTGAACAAGTAGCTTCATTGCAGTGGCCGACATCTTACCGGCCAACCACAACGCCCGTCATCCAGCATCAAAAAAGTGACGCTCCGGCACCACCTTACCTTTATCACACCCGGCATTTCAGGCTCACCACATCGAAGCCACTCAATCCGCATAACGCCAAACTTTTTGCAGCCACCGCCGAATCTGTTCCAGCCGTTCTGGCCAAACTGCCCCTCCCCTTGTTAAAAATGCCTCAAGGGAAACGGGCCAACATTTACATCTATCCCGACGAGGCGTCCTTCATCCGGGAGGGAGGGTCACCCAATGCAGCGGGAACCTACGTAGGTAAAAAATCCGCGGTCCTGTTGCGGGCCGACACCTTCCTCACCCCGCCACCCAGACAAGGCAGTAAACTGCCACCCAAAGCAGACTACGACCTGCTCGTTCATGAGTTTACCCACTTGTGCATGCACGGCCATTTGGGCTACCTCCCCATCTGGTTCTCTGAAGGCACCGCCGAATACCTCGCAGCAGCCCACCAAAGCCACGGCCGCTACGACTTTTCCAACATGACCCGCCATATCCGGGACCGGATCAAACAGCACCTCCCCCAAGAAAAAGGTATCATCAAACTGCCAAGCCTATCTGACACCCTCAAACAAAACCACCAGTCCTGGCAACGCAATATCGAACAAAACGATCCGAACGTCTCCTACCAATACTACGCATCCTCATTGCTCATCGTCCATGGCCTCTTCCACGGAGGACCAAAACGCCTCAAGGCCACCACCGAGTTCGTCAACCAATGTCACAATCGCAAATTTCGCCATAAAGCATCCAACCTACTGCTCCCATCTGAAACCCACGCAGAACTCGAGCAACGTATCATCACCTACTGGCGCCCCAAAGGACTACACATCCAATTCACTCCATAATCCGCTGCAGGCTTGACAATCTAACACAACACAAAGATGTTAGAACCCATCATACCTCCATGCCATGCAGAGAATTGTCAGCAGATTATTCGATTTCATCTACCCAGCCACTTGCCACCTCTGTGAGACAGGCCTGAGCCACGGCCGACACCTCTGTTCCGGCTGCGCTCACGCCCTACCTGTGATCGAACCTCCCTTTTGCCAACAGTGCGGCGAAATGTATGATGGTCAAATCGACGGCCCATTCACCTGCCCGAACTGCCACAAGCAAGATTACCATTTTTCTTTTGCCCGGGCCTCGCTACAAAGTGAGGGATCAGCTCGCGAACTGATCCACGCTTTCAAATATCAGCGCCAGGTTCATCTGGCACCAGACTTGGCAAAACTGGCTCAACGGGCACTTGAAGACGCACGTTTCTCAAACTATCCGGATTCTGGCATCATCGTCCCCGTTCCCTTGTTCTGGCGCCGACAACAAAAACGTGGATTCAACCAATCCGAACAAATTGCCATCCATCTAGCCAAACAAACCGGCATCCCCACCTTGAACGCTCTGAAACGCACAAGAAACACCGCGACCCAAACCCGCTTCAGTAGGACCAAACGACTTCAGAACCTAAAGGGTGCTTTTTCACCCAGAAGCCGCTACCTGAAAGAATTATCCAACCGTCGAATCATTTTACTCGACGATGTTTTCACCACGGGTTCAACAGCCAACGAATGCGCACGCACGCTATCAAAACACGGAGCATCCGATATAGCGATCCTCACAGTGCTACGAGGATAATACCTCTCTAGCCATCACCAGGGCACCGGTAATTCCAGCTTGATTCCCCATCGCCGGAGTGACCAACAAACTGTCATCGTTAGGCCAGTAGCCTCCGGTTTTTGCATAATACTTCTCGCGAACCATCTCGAGCAAAAACGGCTGTTCCATCACCCCCCCACCGAGAATAATCCGGTCAGGAGCAAAACAAGCCACCAAGTTCTGAACCATCATCGCCAAATACTCGGCTTCCAAATCCCAGGCTTCGTGCCCCGGACCTAGTTCAGGGGCAGGCACTCCCCAACGAGCTCCCATGGCAGAACCGCTGGCCAGTCCCTCAAGACAAGCTCCGTGAAATGAGCAACACCCCTCAAAATCATCCAAGCGAGGTACCAGCATATGCCCGATCTCGGCATGAGGTTTTGCATTCAACGCCTTGCCATCAATCACCACGCCACCACCAATGCCGGTGCCTACCGTGATGTAAACATAGTTTTTCAAGCCCTGGGCCGCACCGGCAAAACCTTCACCAATCGCAGCCGCATTCACATCCGTATCAAAAGAAATCAGAGCATTCGGAAACGAGTCCTTCAAAAAACCTACAACGTCAGCGCCTTGCCACCCCGGCTTTGGTGTCGGCAAAATTGTCCCGTATTCCGGAGCTTCCGGAGTCACCCCAGCCGGACCAAACGTCCCATAACCAATCGCTCCCAGTTCGCCGAATTGATCCTGCGCTTGTGCAAAGTATTCACGCACCCGCTCCAGAGTGTTTTCCGAATCGGTTGTGGGAAAACGGACTTCGTCCAAAATATCGCCCGGTTCACGCGCCACGGCACAAACCATCTTCGTTCCACCGGCTTCAACGCCGCCTAACAATGCATTGTTCATAAATTCAATCAAATGGCGTAGTCTTCCCACCTTCGCTCCTGCAGAGCGAGCCATGCGGCTTTGGTTTCCGCATCTTTTTTACTATTCCCTTCGCCTTCGGCAAGGAGCATCCCTTTCCAGGAAACCGTGACTTGAAAGTTTTTTTGATGGTCCGGTCCCGATTCCTTGACCACCTCGTACACCGGACTTTCTTTGGCGATCGCCTGAAGAATTTCCTGGAGTTGCCCTTTGGGGTTTTTCTCCTCGGGTGACTCAGCCACACGGGCGACAGCTTCCGAACAAATCTCGGTGATCACTTTCCGTGCCGATTCAAGTCCACTATCGAGATAAATGGCCCCCGTCAATGCCTCAAAGCCATCGGCTAATGTCGATGTCCGTTCACGCCCACCGGTTGCTTCCTCACCCTTGCCCATCATAACATAAGCACCCAAATTGATACTGCGGGCGAATCGGCAAAGGGCATCGCCAGATACCAGACGGGCCCGAAGTTTGGTCAATTTCCCCTCATTGAAGCCTGGGAACATCGCATAAAGCAACTCCGTAAGCACCAACTGAATCACCGCATCACCCAAAAATTCGAGACGCTGGTTATCAAAACGAGGACGCTGGGTCTCATAAGCCAGGCTAGGGTGGGTCAAAGCCTCAGCCATCAGTAGGGAGTTGGTAAATTTATACCCGATTACATCTTCCAGCGATTTCATAGCGATCCAGACAAACGGGCGTTTCAGCCTCGCGTTGAAGAAATTATCTCATTTTTCACCAATGGGAAGAACGAAAGATGCCAAACCGGCCAAAAACCATTACAGCATGAAGGCAAAATGGGGTGACTGACGGGATTCGAACCCGCGACAACCGGAATCACAATCCGGGGCTCTACCCCTGAGCTACAGTCACCATCGTTTTGTTGCCTCTGCGGCCTTGTCGCAGGAGTGCGGCGCGGAAATAAGCCATTAGCAGCCACTTGCAAAGAGAAAAATGCAGCAAGTTCAAAAAAATTATCCATTTTGCGGAATCTTCACCAGAATCAAGGCCGCTTCATGGCGTCTCTCACCACTTTTTTACTCAGAAAAATTAAGCACAGCACCGGATAAACACAGACAAACACAATATTCATCACATTGCCAACCCCCTGGCTGAGCTGATGAATCCCAGCCTGGCTCTCATTCTGAAGCTCCACCATACTCTCCTGAAAGTGCGCCGTCACAAACATACCCCAAACCATCATCCCGATAGCCAACACAATACGCACAACCGCCCACACTTGGCTAAGTTTCGGAGCCCAGGCTTTACGCTTCAACAACCCGATCCCCGCAACCAACAACATCACTGCCAAGATCCACTTCACTCCGGCATCCACATAGATGTAGACTTTCATCCCATCAAAAGCATCCAGCATCGGCTGCAGTTGCTGGAACTCCTCGCCCCCTTTCTCGACCATTGCCCGAATAAAAAAGAGCGAGGCAATCCCCACAAGGGACATGATCCCACCCAAAATGGCATAGCAGATATGAATAATCCCAAACACCTTGGGCAGGGAAGTCCCCTGCGCCGGAGGAAGCTCGGGGACAACAACGGGGGACATCCCGGATTGGGAAACCTGATAAGGCGACGGTTCTTGATCCATGCCCCGGATCATAACCAGCGCGAGGATCGCGTAAAGAGCCATCTTCCGGCTCGACAGAGCGGAAAAATCTGTCCAACCTCCGCGCGCCATGAGCCACAATGCCGCCGATATTGATCAAGCACTCGCAACCCTGACCGCAGGGACAGCCAAAGTCCTCAGTAAAAAAGAACTGAAGGAAAAGCTCGAGCTTGACCGCCCACTGCGAGTCAAACTCGGCGTTGACCCCACCGCTCCGGACATCCACCTCGGGCACACTGTAGCCATTGAAAAACTTCGCCAATTCCAAGAACTTGGCCATCAGGCGGTGCTCATCATCGGCGATTTTACGGCCACCGTAGGCGACCCCACCGGCCGCTCCGCCGCCCGTCCACCACTGACTCGGGAAGAGGTTCTCGCCAATGCCGAAACATACACCACCCAGGCATTTAAAATCCTCGACCAGGAAAAAACCGAGGTCGTTTACAATGGTGACTGGTTCCGCAACATGACCTACGAACAGGTCCTCAGACTCAATGCCCGCGTCACGATGCAGCAAATGCTGCAACGCGAAGACTTCAAATCACGGGTCGACAAAGGCCAGGAAGTCCGCCTCCACGAAGTCCAATACCCCATCATGCAAGGGTGGGACTCCGTCGAAATCAAATCCGATGTCGAAATCGGCGGCACCGACCAGCTGTTCAACATCCTCGTCGGCCGCGATCTCCAAAAAGAAGAAGGACAAGCACAACAAGTCGTGATGCTGATGCCACTACTCGAGGGCCTTGATGGCGTCAAAAAGATGTCCAAATCCGCTCACAACTACGTGGGGGTCAGCGAGGAACCCACCGAGATGTTCGGCAAACTCATGAGCATCTCTGATGACCTCATGGATCGTTACTACACGCTACTCCTCGGCTCCGACCGCGACAACAGCCTGCATCCGATGGAGGCGAAAAAGCAGCTTGCCGCCAGCATCACCGGCCGCTATCACAACGAGCAGGCAGCCACAGATGCCCGCTCCACCTGGGAAGCGCGCTTCTCCAAACGCGACACGGCTGCTGGAGCCAAGCCAATGTCCTTCGACCAATTCAAAGACGGATCCAATCTCGCCCAACAAGTTCAATGGGCGTTTCTTCAGGTCTTTGATATTCAAAAATCGCTTGGAGAAGTCAGGAAACAGCACATTCTCCCAGGAGCAGTCCAACTCAACGGCGAAAAACTCACCGATCCAGCAGCTATCATTACATTCCAAGAAGGCGACACGCTAAGGCTTTCCAAAAAGCACACCGTGAGTATCACATCCTGAATGCCCCGCCCGAACCTACCGCTTCAAACTTCAAACTGAATACTTCCAACTAGACTACCATGACTGCTCACGAACTCTTCCAAAATGTCAACCCGTCACTCGTTCAAGACATGTTCCAATGGATGCGCGAGACCGACCGCAACCTCTACAAAACGGCTCTCGGCAGCCTGGCATCCAACCGCAAGCTCCGCCCTCAGTTTGTGCAGAAAAAATCCATCGCCGACCAAATCACCTGGATGCATAACACCCTGAGACTCAAGTCCAGTGACATGATCGCCGAGCACCTGCTTCAGGTCTACTTCATGAAAGGCCAGGAGGAGATGCTCGCCAGCTTCTGCGACGGGCTGGGAATCGAACACGACGGCAAAGGACAAGTCGAAGGAAACCTCCCCGAAACCCTGGATGCCGAAAAATTAAAAGCCGCTATCGACACCCTACTCGAAAAATTTGATACCGGATTGGTCGCCCTCTACCTCCACACCTTCAACCTGCAAACTCCGGACGGATGGTCCGCACTTGCCGATGCGCTCGAAAATGACGAACGCCTCAAGCTAGCTTAAGCTTGCCACTGCCCTCCGCGGCTTCAGCTCCAACCCTTTTCAAAGGTCGGCATCTCACGGTGCCGACCTTTTTCCTTCTTGGACAGCCCCTCCTTTGATCACAAAGCTTGTGCCCCCCCCACACTCACGTTCGTTGTTTTCAATGTATTTCGTGGTTTAATGAAATCATCACTCCACCTACTCAGTATGATTGGTTGCGACTGCTGCAAAACTGTCCCTCTCCCAGTCTTACCACTTGACCTCAAGGGGTTCACACTCAATAGTCGCGAACCTGCATGTGCACCTGCTGCACAGGATTTGTTTTTTCTTGCCGCATTCGGCCGAGGGGCTGCTGCCACAATACGCTTCACCCGGAATGGAAAAACCTCCGCATGCGACAACCGCTTTCCAATATTTTCCATCACTTTCAGACATTTTATCTCTTTTAACCGAACATGTTCGCCAAATTTTTTTCACTCAAATCCAATGACATAGGTATCGACCTCGGCACTGCCAACACTCTGGTCAACGTCAAAGATCAGGGGATTGTCCTCCGGGAACCCTCCGTAGTTGCGATTCACTCCGGAACCAACGAAGTCCTGGCCGTCGGAGACGACGCCAAACGCATGCTGGGGCGAACCCCCGGCAATATCGTTGCCATCCGCCCACTGCGTGACGGGGTCATTGCCGACTTCGATGTGGCCGCTGCCATGCTCCGCTACTTTATCAATAAAGTGAACAACGGCCGTCGCCGATCCAACCCGCGCGTCGTCATCGCCGTGCCATCCGGCATCACCGAAGTCGAACGCCGAGCCGTACGTGAATCCGCCGAAGAGGCAGGAGCCCGCGAAATCTACCTGATCGAAGAGCCCATGGCTGCGGCCATTGGTGTCGGACTCCCGGTGCTCGACGCCGGAGGCAACATGATTGTCGATATCGGAGGTGGAACCACGGAAGTGGCTCTAATCTCCCTCTCCGGCATCGTCTATAGCCGCAGTGAAAAAACCGCCGGTGACCGCCTGGACGAGTCCATCATCCAATACATGAAGCGTGCCTACAACCTGCTCATCGGTGAACGCACGGCGGAAGAAATCAAAATCCGGCTGGGATCAGCCACCCCGCTACCCAAAGAAACCAGCATGGAAGTCAAAGGTCGCGACCTCGTTGCCGGCTTGCCGAAAACCATCAGTATCAATTCCCTCGAAGTCCGTGAAGCCATGACCGCTCCACTCAGCAACATCGTCGATACCGTGCGGACCACGCTGGAGCGCTGTCCACCGGAACTCGCAGCCGACCTCGTCGACCGCGGCATCATGCTCGCCGGCGGTGGAGCCCTGCTCCGGGGGCTGGACAAGCTACTGCGCGAAGAAACCGGCCTCCCGGTACACGTTGCCGAAGACCCCCTCTCTGCCGTCGCCGAGGGTACAGGAAAAGCCCTCTCGGAGATCTCCGTCTTGCGGAGAATCACCAGCACCCAACCTCGCTAGGTTGACATCCTCCATTCCGTCCCGATCTTTCTGACAGATCATGAAGGCGCAGAACCTCATCGCTCTTTTACTGTTCCTCGCGGGGGCCATGTGGGCACTCACGCGCAGTGAATCGACGGTTCGCAGCATCCAGCGCAGCTACTACACTGCCATCAGTCCTTTTCTCGAAAAAGGATCATCCTTGGAAAGTAAAGCCAGCGAATTACTCCGGGAAACCGAACATTCGGAAATCTGGAAAACCCGCTACCAACTCGCCAAGGACGAACTCGATAAAAAACGCATGGAAGTCACCCACCTCAGGAAGCTTGAGGCGGAAAATGCCAGACTCAACCAAGCGCTCCAATTTCAGCAAGAGGCACCCTTCCATGTCCTTGCCGCCAAAATCATCCGCCGCCAGCCGTCCACCTGGTGGCAGACCGTCACCATCAACCGTGGCGAACAAAAAGGTGTAGGCGTCCAACTCCCGGTCCTGGCCCCCGAAGGTCTGGTCGGAAAAATCGACGCCCCATCAAAGAACACATCCACCGTTATCCTCCTGACCGATGAAAAATGCCAGGTCTCGGCGAAAGTCGACGGCACACCGGAAGTCGGGATTCTCAGCGGACAACGAGGCCAAACCGGAGACAATCCCGATCTCCGGCTCAGCTTCCTGTCGAAAGATGCCAAAATCAAACCCGGCAAGTTGGTGTTCACCACCGGCCGGGGTGGCCTCTTCCCGCCAGATATCCTTCTTGGAACCGTCAAGTCGTTCGAACCAGGACCCTTGTACGGAGAAGCTCTTGTCAAGCCAGCGGTGGACTTCGCGACCCTACATACGGTCTTCGTCAAAATCCCAGCCCCTCCGGAGTCAGCTCGCTAGCCTTTGTGATCAAGTATACCATCAGCATTATTCTCCTTACCCTCGCGGCCTGCATTCTCCAGCAGTTCATGCCCGCGATCGGTGCCTTGTATGGTGCCCGGGTGCTGATTTTCCCTCTGGTTTTTCTCTGTATCGCGGTCACGGTCGAAATCCCCAGCATGCTCGGTCTGGCGTTCCTCTGTGGATTCCTCTGGGATGCCCAACACACCCTCGGTCCGCTCGGAGGCGACCCCGAAATTTACCCTACCCCGCCCGAGTCGCTGCACTTTGGCTACAGCATCATCCTCTACGGGCTGATGGGATTCCTGATGCAGGGAATCCAACCCCTGTTCCGCGATGGCAAATGGCATCTGTCCGCCATTTTATCCGGCATCGCCATCCTTCTCTACCTCTTGATCGAATACTTGCTGATCAACTTTGTCCGTGGCAACTTCAGCATTCCCGCCGGAGCGCTGTACCGGATTTACCTGACCAGTGCGCTGACCATGCTTTTTTCACCTCTGGTGTTCTGGCTACTCGGCCACATTTCCGACTTCTGTAACCATACGATTCAATACCAAGGGCTACAACGCCGCTCCAAGTATCTCGCCACCTGATCCCCCGCCTACTCCATCCATGGAACCTCGCTACCGCCTCAGACTTTACCTGCTTACCGCCCTGATTTTAATCGGGTTCGGCACGCTGGTCTCGCGGCTGTACCAATACCAAATCACAGAAAGGGACCGCTTCCGCAAACAAGTCCCCTCCGACTACACCGTCACCATCCGCGAACCCGGAATCCGGGGCGACATCACCGACCGCAACGGCGTCACCCTCGCCAAAAACCTGCGCAACTACGAGGTCGTGTTCAACCTGGAGGACATCCGGAACGACTACAAACGCTACCTGATCGAATCGAAAGGCGAAGAAGCAGTAAAGGACTTTCGGAAAATCAAAACCCACGAAATCGTCAACCTCTGGGTGCGCCCACGCCTCGCCCTGCACGGACTGGATAAACCCTACCGGGCAAGCGCACTCGACACCCACTACATCACGCACGGCGGCATGGTGCCATTCACCTTCCGCGACGACCTGAACTACAACCACTTTGCCTACTTCGCCGAGCACAACCTGGAACTCCCCGGGGTTGAAATCCGGGTGCGCCCACGCCGCGAGTACCCGCTTGGATCGCTGGCATCCCACGTCCTCGGATACGTCAAGCAGTGGGAAAAAGGAGCCATCACACCGGAAGAAAAGAAAAAATACAAACACTACACCGGAGACAGCCATGGGATCGCCGGCGTCGAAGCCACGATGAACCGCTACCTCACCGGATCGGAAGGCACCCTGACGCTGCTGAAAAATGAAAAAGGCAAGGTCATCCGTGAAGTCGACCGGATCAAACCCGATGTCGGAGCCAAAGTGGCCCTGACGATTGATGCCCGCATCCAGTGCCTGGTCGAAAACTCATTGCGACACGTCGGCCGAGCCGCCGCTGTGGTTATGAACCCGAACACCGGTGAAATCCTCGCCATGGCCTCGGTTCCGGATTTCACCCCCGGAAACTTCGTCCCGAGCATCGACCCGAAAGCTTGGAAAAACTACAATTCCAATAAAGCCCACCCGCTGGTCAACAAAGCGATCAACAACTTCACCCCGGGGTCCACGTTCAAGCTGCCCACCGCAATCAACCTCTGCCGCCACGGCCATAGCCACCAGAGCATGTTCTGCCCAGGCTATGTCCAGTATGGAAACATCAAAATCCGCTGCTGGAAAACCTACGGTCACGGCACCCTCGCCCTGGAAGAATCCATCCAACGCTCATGCAATCCGTTTTTCATGAGAATGGCCAACGAAATGGGTAGCCAGAAAATGCTCGAAGGATACGAACTGCTCGGCCTTGGTCACAAGACAGGGGTTGAGCTACCATCCGAGGCCCCGGGAATTGTTCCGGGCAACCGCTACTGGCGTCAGGTCTTACGCCCCGGAGCCTCCGTCACCCCCTCAATCACCGGCATGATGGCGATTGGACAGAGCGACTGCGCCACCACCCCGCTGCAAATGGCCGCCCTTGTTTCCGCCATTGCCAACGGTGGCAAATACTATAAACCCAGAATCGTCAAAGAAGTCACCCACCCCCATCAAGGGAAATTGGTCCGAAACACCCCGAAACTCAAAGTCGATCTACTCGAAAAAGGACTCAGCGCCGAAGACCTCGAACGCATCCGTCACGGAATGTGGCTCGCAGCCAACAAACTCGGAGGAACCGCCCGCCGGGCATCCGTCAAAGACCGTGACGTCTGCGCCAAAACCGGAACCGCACAGACGGTGGACATGGGAATCAAAGCCCACGATGCCTGGACCGTCGCCTTCGCCCCCAAAGAACAAGCCCGCTACGTTGTAGTCGTCGCCGTTCACCGGGGAGAGCACGGCGGCACCGTTGCCGGCCCGCTGGTCCACCTGATCACGCGCGGACTCTTCGCGAAAGAAGATGGAATCAAACTCCCTATCGTCAAGATGTCCGAATCCCAGGGCGATTTTGAAGTCAGGGAAGCCGTCGAACTCCCCGAAGAAGACGACTACATCGATATCGCCTACGAACAACTCGCCAATGCCGAGGATGACACTGGAGAAACAGGAAACGAGATTTCTGAGCTTCCCAACACCCAACCAATTTTAGTAACACCTGCCCCACACATTCCCAAACCGACGATCCGTCAACAGGCAGATGCCGCCGGATCCCGAATCCCCAAAGCTATCATCATCGAAGAATAATTTCCCATATCATGCCCGTAACGGATCTTCTTTCCGCTGCGGAGCCCCCAATAATCAACTTTTACAACCAACTCTAAACCACTTCCCATTCTATGATTAAACGAATCAAACGCGTTCTCGGACTGAACGCCCAAAGCCCACTTGAAGGAACCTCTCTGATCATCAACTCCGAAAAGCTCGAACGCCGTGTCGCCCTCGTCGAAGACGGCTCACTCGAAGAATACAACATCGAACGCGAGGGTGACCTCAACATCGTCGGTGGCATTTTTAAAGGCACCGTCAAAAACATCGAACCCGGACTCAAGGCCATGTTTGTCGACATCGGCCTGGATAAAAATGCCTTTCTCCACTTCTGGGATGCCATCCCGGCCGCCCTCGACGGAGGATTGGAGGAAATCCAGCGCGAAGGACGCAAAAAGAAAAAGCAAAAACGCATCACCTCCAAAGACATCCCGAGCATCTACCCACAAGGGGCAGAAATCATGATCCAGGTGTCCAAAGGCCCGATTGGCAACAAAGGCCCCAGGGTCACCACCAACATCTCAATGGCCGGACGTTACCTCGTCCTGATGCCTTACTCCGACCAATTTGGTATCTCCCGCAAGGTCGATGACCCCAAAGAGCGCCAGAGACTGCGCCGTATCATGCAAAAGCTCCAGGTCCCCGAAGGCATGGGTATCATCATGCGCACCGTGGCCCAAGGACAACGCGCCCGCCATTTCGTCCGCGACCTCGCCATGCTCCTCGAGCAATGGTACGCCGTGGAAGACAAACGCGACAACAACCCGGCGCCTCTCTGCGTGTTCCGTGAACCCGACCTCATCGAGCGCAGCGTGCGTAGTTTCCTGACCGATAACCTTGGCCAGGTGCTCTGCGACAACGAGGACACCACCGAACAAATGCGCGAAATCGCCGGCCGCATCTCACGCCGCGCAAAGCGACGGATCCAACACTACCCGGCACGACGGTCGATTTTCGAAAAAATCGGCATCCAAAAACAAATCGACGAAGCATTCCAACGTCAGGTCTGGCTGAAATGTGGAGGCTACCTCGTGATCGATGAAACCGAGGCCATGATCACCGTGGACGTCAATACCGGACGTAACAAAGGCTCAAAAAATGTCGAAAAAATGCTGCTCGAAACCAACATCGAAGCCGCAGAGGAAGTCGCCCGCCAGCTCCGACTGCGCAACATCGGTGGATTGGTCGTCGTCGACTTCATCGATATGCGCCACCGCCGCGACCAACAAGCGGTTTACCGCGCCATGCGCGAACGCCTGAAGCGCGACAAGGCCAAAACCCAAGTGCTCCAGATTTCATCGATCGGACTGATGGAAATGACCCGCCAGCGGCTCAACGAGTCCCTTCGCGACAGCTTGCTCGAGCCCTGTCCTTATTGCCACGGCCGAGGCCGCGTAAAAACCACCATGACCATGAGTGTGGAAATTCAGCGGGCACTCAACACCGTGATCCAGCGAGGAGAAGGGCAAATCGGCGACCTTGTTATCGTGGTCAACACCGAGGTGCTGAACCGCTTCAAAAAAGAAGATTCCAAGCTCTTCGCCGAGCTTGAACGTAGCCACAGCGGCCGCCTGACCTTCCGCACCGACCCCTCACTGCACCGCGAACACTTCGCCATCATCGACGCCCAGTCGGAGAAAACCCTCCATCAGGTATAATCTCCGAACCGGTAGGGCTGATTGGCCTCAGTCAGCCGCCGCCGTCCCTCAACTGACACCAAGCGCCCACTCAACGTGCCAGACGACAAAGTCAAAACCATCGAAATCGATGAAGTCCTCCCTGCTGATGGCGGGGAGGGCATGAAGTCGGCTCGACACCATACCGGAAAAGGATCCGGCAAAAAACCCCGCTCCGGGGGCACGAATGGCCCCGATTCCGGCCCCTCAGGCATGCCGACCGAAGGGCCGGATGCCCCCTTCCCCGACCTGCGCTCCAGCCTCGGATGGAAAGCCCGGGTCACCCTGGCACTCACCCAGGGCTTCCTCTTTCTGCGAAGCAAAAGCTGGGGCAAGTGGGTGATTGCGCCGGCGATCTTCCTTCTTATCCTGATCGCCATTCCTGTGGCCATATTCGGAATGCTCATTCTCATCATCACTTCCATTCTCCGCCCGCAACCACGGAGATAGCAACCTCGATCGAGGATAGATGCTCAACGGTCAAGTTCGGTCTTTCAACATTGACGCATCATCGGGCAACGTGTATTCACCGAATAGGTATGTTCTTATGATAGAACAACAGGCTCGGCCATTTTTGAAAACAGTCGCATTATGAAAAATCAAATTTTTACTCTGCTTCTCTGTAGTTGCAGCTATTCACATGCCGCAACAACGACCATTGACAACCTTGATGCTCTGACTGCCACCCACACCATCACATCAAAAGGAACCATAGCCAACAGTGTATTCACCGATACAAGCGTCAACGATGGAGATGCGAATGTGGATGACAATGCTGACATCACGCTTGCCTGGGAGATGACCCTCTTGAAAACAACCCCGTCACCTACAGGCACCCGTCGCAGCATCGTCGACCTGGGAGGAGGAACCAATGGGCTGTCAGTAACGTGGTATAATGGAACCATCTTCGCCCAAGTCCAACAAAGCCCGTCACAAGTAGGAGGATCAGGATTGGGCGACACGGGAGCTCTTTCCTATGCGGTCACCTCTGGAGATCTAAATATAGAACGCTCTTGGGTTATCTCGCTTGATGTCGATGGCGCCTCCTCAACCATGAACATGTTCGTTGATGGAACCTTGATTGGTAGCGTATCCGGGGTCCCTGTCACAGACTGGGCCGGTGGTGACAGTGGCGGTTTTTTTGCCCGGTCAGGCTCCGTTTTGGTTGAGGATTTTAACAGTGGCTCTGGAGCGATCGGCCCTATCGACGCCGAAGCCTCGGCAAACCTAACATCAGGGTTCCGCCTTTATGAAGACACCTTCGTCACCATACCTGAACCCACTTCAGTGAGCTTACTTACTCTCGGAGTCTTCGCTCTCATCGCCCGTCGCAAAAAATAAACGGGAACGTTCGGTGTTTCCATATAGTCAAACACAGGGAAATCAACGGAGCTTCTCTCCTTCATCTTGAGTTCAAAACCCCTCCTGCTCGGTCCGGCGGATGATTTCATCCTGCAACTCTGGAGTGAGGTTGAGAAAATAATCGGAATAGCCGGCGACACGAACAATCAGATCGCGATGCTTTTCCGGGTTTTCAAGTGCATCCAGCAAGGTCTTACGCGTCACCACATTGAATTGGATATGGTGGGCATCCTTGGAGAAATACCCCCGAACAAGATCGACAAAGTGGTTTAAGCCGGCATCCGATGCCAACAGTTGAGGTGACAACTTCTGATTGAGCAGCGTGCCTCCGGTTTTGATATGGTCGAATTTCGCTGCTGAGTTCAGTGCAGCCGTTGGCCCCTTGCGGTCCGCTCCCTGCACCGGGGAGATCCCCTCGCTCACCGTTTCACCGTTCTTTTTGCCGTCAGGCAATGCTCCGGTCACCTTGCCAAAATAAACGTGGCAGGTCGTTGGCAACATATCAACACGGTGCTCTCCCCCCCGAGCGTTCGGGCGCCCGTCCACAGCTGACCAAAACGACTCAAAGATCCGCGATGTCAGTGCATCCGCACGGTCGTCGTCATTGCCGTATTTCGGGGTCTTCTCCATGACTTGCTCATACAGAGCCTCGTGTCCCGAAAAATCATCCCGCAGGGCTTCCAACATCTCTTCCCAGGAACAATGCTGGCTTTGATAGATGTTATGCCAGATCGAGCTCAATCCATCCGTTACCGTTCCCAACCCAACTCCCTGGATATAGGTTGAATTGTATCGAGCCCCACCATGATGGTAATCCCGCCCGGTCTCAATACAGTCGTCTATCAACAATGACAGGAATGGCACCGGCATGTAGCGTGAGATAATCGACTCAATCAGGTTATTGCCCCGGATTTTGATATCGACAAAATGACGGACCTGCTGCTCGAAGGCGGCATAAAAATCCTCAAAGGATCCGAATGCCTGAACCTCACCCGTTTGAGGTCCCAGTTGTTGCCCGGTCCTTGGGTCGACACCGTTGTTTAAGGTAATCTCCAGAACTTTGGGCAAATTAAAATAACCACTCAAAAAATAGGCCTCACGGCCAAAGGCTCCGGCCTCGACACACCCAGAGCATCCGCCTCGTCGGGCATCCTCAAGCGATTTCCCCTGGCGTAACAACTCTTGCACCACGGCATCCGTGTTGAAGATCGATGGTTGGCCAAATCCGGTTTTAACGATGCGCCCGGTGCGTTTCAGCAATCGGTCAGGGTTCTTTTTCGAGACCTGCACCATCGAACTCGGTTGTAGCAATCGCATTTCCTCAATCACATCCAAAATGAGGTAGGTCAATTCATTGGTCGCATCCGTGCCGTCTGGCTTGACCCCACCCAAATTGATTAACGCAAAATCCGTGTAGGTTCCACTCTCCTGAGCGGTCACCCCCACTTTCGGAGGTGCCGGATGATTGTGAAACTTCACCCAGAATGCCTGCAGCAACTCACGTGCCTGCTCTTCATCCAAGGATCCCTTTTCTATTTCCTCATGGTAAAACGGCCAAAGGTGCTGGTCGAGCCGTCCGGGGTTAAAGGCATCCCAAGGATTGAGCTCGGTGATAACCCCAATATGCACAAACCAGTAGTACTGAAGGGCCTCGCGGAACGTCTCCGGAGCACTGGCGGGAACCTTGCGGCAAACCGCAGCCATCGCGGCGAGCTCCTCCGAGCGTTGGGGGTCCCCGGCCTCAGCCGCCATGCGGTCCAACATTTCAGCATACCGCTGGGCGTAAGAAATCAGAGCATCCGCACACATGTCCATGGCCCGTAGCTCCTCCCGCTTGTCATAAGCCATCGGGTCCGTGGCAAAATCAAGAGCTCCGATCGACGCTCTGATCTCGAGCTTCAGATCCAGGAATCCTTTCTCATAAATCACTTCGCCCAGCACCGTGTGCCCCGGAGTCCGTTGCTCTTGGAACTCGGTGAAGACTCCAGCAGCGTAACAAGCATGCCACTCGTCAGGCAACTCACGCATCATGCGTTCGCGCTGGGACTGGCCATGCCAAAAAGGTTCAATCTTCTGAAGATGCTCTTCTTTCGCATCCTCACTGACCCGGTAGGGAATCTTTTCCCGACTATCCAAGACCGACAGATCCTCTTCGGTATGCACGCAAATCTCTGGATAGGTAGGCACCGCAGCCGGTTTCGGCCCACGTTCCCCGACAATCAACTCTCCGTCACCGACATACAGTGCCTTTTCCTCAAATAGCCCCTTAAACACCATCGCCCGCTGCATCGGCACCGAGGCCCTGCGGTATTCCGGAGCCTGAGCCACTTCGGTGACAATCCTTGCTCGTTCCATGTCGATGCTCGGCACCGCAGCTAAGGTCTCCTCCCGTAATTGTTGAATGCGTGAGTTCATCTTTAATCCAATCTATTCCATTTCCATGGGCATCAATGCCCGATATGCGGTTCAAATCCCGCTTCGGCAATCTGCCGGCGAATACGTTCAAGTTGTTCCGGCGAGTGAGGCTCCACACCTCCCATCCGGTAATCCAATCCCAGATTACGATACTTGCCCTCACCTATCCGGTGATAAGGCAAAAGTGAGATTCTACGAAATCGCGTACTCTGCAAAAATGTCAGAGTCGTCTCGAGGGTCACTGGGTCATCATTGACCCCCGGGATCAAGGGAAGCCGAATCCAAACCTCGACTTCGAGGTCATTCAACCGTTTCAAGTTTTCCAAGATCCGCTTGTTCCCCACCCCGGTCCAAAGCGCGTGGGACTCATCATCAATCGACTTAATGTCGTAAAGAATCAAATCCGCCCACTGAGCTACCATTTCCACTGCCGTCTGGCTGGCATGGCCACTGGTGTCCACCGCCGTATGTAATTCCCGGCGACGGCACTCACGTAAAAAAGCCTCAACAAATCCTGCCTGCATCAAAGGCTCCCCTCCGGAGACGGTGACCCCACCGCCGGAACGATCATAGTAGGCCACGTCCTTTTCCACTTCTTTGACCATCTCGGCAACCGTCATCTGCTGCAAGACATCCTCATCCTCATCCGATGCGCACGCATCCTCCTCCTCGTTCGCCCCACAGAGGGCAAAGGCTTCCGGGTTGTGGCACCAGGCACAACGCAAAGGGCAATGGGTAAAAAAGACCGTCGTCCGAATCCCGGGCCCATCATGCGTCGAAAAGCGCTTGATATCAAATATCTGCCCCGGGGCGTCATCAGATGATGCGCCTACTTCGCTTGGCAAAGCTGCAATCGGCATGGCTGCAGCTATTTCGCCACTCCTCCGAAAATTGTCAAGGGCCCCACCGCCCCCAATTGGCAGAATCCCAAGTCATCACTTCGGAATTCCGGACTCTTCGCTCTTGCCCCTGCCCCGTAGCGCGTTTATGTATCCCGCCCAGCTTATGAATAACTCCTTTTCCGAAATCGCCGAGGCCCTGCACGCCAACGACTCATTCATCCTACTCAGCCACGTCCGCCCGGACGGGGACGCCATCGGCTCGCAACTGGCTCTGGGCTACTGCCTCGAAGCTCTGGGGAAAACCGTCCACTACATCAACGAAGACGGACTTCCCGACAGCCTCTCCTTTTTACCCGGTAGTGAGAAACTGCTCACCCCTCCCGATGAAGCCCTTGACGTCCAGGTCTGCATCGCTCTCGATTGCGCCAACCGCCCTCGACTCGGAGACAAAGCCCTGCACGCGGCATCCAAAGCCTCCCTCTGGATCAACATCGACCACCACATCTCCAATCCGAAATATGGTGATCTGAATCACATCGACGACAGCTCACCCGCAACCGGCCAGATCCTCTACAACCTGATCACTTCACAAGATCTCCCCCTCCCGGATGAAACCCGCGACGCCATCTACGTCGCCGTTTCCACCGATACCGGATCGTTCCAGTATTCCAACACCACCGCAGCAACCTACGAAATGGCTGCCGACCTGGTTCGCCGGGGAGTCGACGTTGGAAAAATCAATGCCCTAACCTACGACAACCACCCGTATCGCCGCATTGAGCTATTGCGCTCGCTCCTCAACACTCTGGAGCGCAGCCCCGATGGTCAAGTCGCCGACTGGCAACTGCCAACCAGCGTCAAACGGGAACTGGGACTCAAACCCGAAGACAGTGAAGACCTCATCGACCATATCCGCGGCATTCAAGGCGTCATCGTCGCTGCCTTTTTCGAAGAGCTCTACGATGGAACCATCCGCGTCTCCCTGCGCTGCAAAGATGACAGCGTAAACTGCTGTGAAGTGGCCCAACAGTTCGGAGGTGGCGGACACGCTCGAGCAGCCGGCATCCGGATCGCAGATACCACCATGGCGAACGCCCGCACTGACGTGCTTGAAGCTGTGCATCAAGCACTTGAGTGTTGAGTTTTCATTGTTGAATGTTGAATTCTCATCCAACCACCACCTACAAATGCATATCGCGGATAGATCCTTCAATTTTGCAGCACGTATCATCAAACTCTGCAAAACCCTCGATCAATCTCCAGGAATAAACAGAACACTTGCCAACCAGCTCTTACGGGCAGGAACATCCATTGGAGCCAATATCGCTGAAGCCCAAGCAGCGCAAAGCAAACGCGATTTCATAGCCAAGATGTCCATAGCCAGCAAGGAAGCACGTGAAACACATTACTGGCTCAGACTCCTCGCAGTAACTCAGATCATTCCAGAAACAAAACTCACGGCCATTCAACAGGAATCCAACGAATTAGTCTCCATCATTACCGCCATCGTCAAAACATCCAGCAGCAAGGAGGCGTAACCTGGACCAACTACCAGAATCTCTACATTCCAACCATTTCCTTCCACATGCACTCAACACTCAATACTCAACACTCAACACTCAATGCTCCTTGCGGCGTTCTTTTGATCGATAAAGAACCGGATATGACCTCGCACGATGCCGTGGCCATCTGCCGGCGCCAGCTGAAGTTTAAAAAAATCGGCCACTGTGGCACCCTCGACCCCATGGCCACCGGACTCCTGATGCTCGTGATTGGCAAAGCTACCAAAATCCAAGACCTGCTGATGGCTGAAGACAAGGAATACATCGGAACCCTCAAACTCGGAGCCACCACCAACTCCCAGGACAAGGACGGTGAAATCGAGGAAGAAAAAGAAGTCCCCGCATTCACAGACGAGCAAATTGACCTCGCATTCAACGAATACGTCGGTAAGTTTGAGCAAATCCCCCCGATGGTATCCGCCATCAAAAAAGACGGCGTGCCACTCTACAAACTGGCACGCAAAGGCAAGGTCGTGAAACGAGACCCCCGCCCCGTCTATGTCACCGACTACTCAATCGATCGGATCGCCCTCCCCGAAGTCGACTTTACAGTCCAATGTTCCAAAGGGTTTTACGTCCGCACCTACGCCCACGACATCGGCCAGGATCTCAACTGCGGCGCCCACCTGACAGCGCTACGCCGCACCCGCTCGGGAAAATTCACCCTCGACCGAGCCATGACTGCAGCCGAACTCAAAACGGCCAGTGCCGAAGAAATCCAGAAAGCCATGATCTCTCTCGCCGAAATCTCCCTCATGCGAGGAGCCTGACCCGCCTGCGGCGGAATGATGAATAAAGCATGCCAAATGTAGAATGACCAAGGTTGATATCACCAACAGGACTTTTGAGTTTTCATTACGTATCGTGAAACTCTGTCAGATTTTGGTCGCATCCGTTGGCACGAACAGAGCCATTGCACATCAAATCCTACGCTCAGGAACATCCATTGGAACCAACGTTGAAGAAGCCCAGGCAGCACAGAGCAAAGCTGATTTCAGCTCAAAAATGTTCATCGCTTGCAAGGAAGCCCGCGAAAGCCTTTATTGGCTTCGCATTCTCATAGCATCTGAAAGGATACCCGCATCTCAGCTTAAGCCGCTTAAATCAGAAGCGAACGAACTCCTCTCCATCCTCACAACCATTACCAAGAATTCACGTGCATAGCATTCACTATTCACTATTCTCAATTCACTATTCTCATGGACTATTCATCCCTCATCAACAAACGTCGCGAACGCTTCGCCGAAGTCGAAGAACTCATCGCCGACCCCAATTTGTTCTCCGACCAGAAAAAGGCCACGGAAATCATGCGCGAGCACCGACGCCTGAAGCAACTGCTCGAAATGTGGGACACCCTCGAAACAGCCAAACGTAACCTCGAGGAGAATATCGAACTCGCTAAGGAAGAGGATGCTGAAATTGCCGAGATGGCACAGATGGAAATCCCGGAACTGGAAAGCACCATCGAACAACTTTCCCAAGATGTGCAGTATGCGCTGCTCCCCCGTGATGCAGCCGAGGATCGCGACGCTCTGCTCGAAATCCGTGGTGGCGCTGGTGGAGACGAGGCCGCCATTTTTGCGGGCCAGGTCATGCGCATGTACCAACGCTACGCCGAACAGCGTGGATGGAAATACGAAGTCATCGAAGCCATGCCATCCGAAGCCGGAGGCTTCTCCAAGTCCGTCATGAAAATCACCGGGGAAGAGGTGTTCCGCTTCTTAAAATATGAATCCGGTGTCCATCGCGTGCAGCGCGTCCCCGCCACCGAAACCCAAGGCCGCATTCACACCTCCACCTGCACCGTCGCCGTGATGCCCGAAGCCGAAGATGTCGATATCCAACTCAAAATGGAAGAACTCGAAATCAAAGCCACCCGCTCGGGAGGCCCCGGGGGGCAGCACGTCAACACCACCGACTCAGCCGTCCAGATCACCCACCTGCCAACCGGCATCTACGTCAAGTGCCAGGATGGACGCTCGCAAACGCAGAACAAAGAAAAGGCACTCGAAATCATCCGGGCCAAACTCTTCGAGGCAAAACAACGCGAACAGGCCGAGCAATACTCCGCCCAGCGCCGCTCCCTGATCGGCTCCGGAGATCGGTCTGAAAAAATTCGCACCTACAACTTCCCTCAGAGCCGAATCACCGACCACCGGATCGGCTTCACCACACACAATATGGACGGGGTATTCGATGGCTCGCTTTTCGAACTCACCGATGCGCTACAAAAAGAAGAAATGGCGCAACGCCTCGAAGATGCAGGCATGGCCTAAGCAAAAAATCGACTCAACAGACTGACGTGATCGCCTGAGATCATGTCCGGCAAACAAGCCCACCCGACTTCTGACGGGTGGGCTTGTTTGTGTTGATTCGCAGCCACCAAGCAAGCGGACCAACTCATCCTCAAGGCCATACACCTTCGGCCACGGCGGAGGGCAGCAGGATATGCGCAGTCTAGAGCGTTACTCGCAGAGTAAAAAAAAGCCATCTTAGATAGTTTGACATCCATGAAATCAAACGCTCGTCCGAAACAACAGGATAGGTATTGATTTTACTCAAACTAACACCCAAACCTAACCATGTTACACGAACCAGCTGCAAAAGCAGAAAAGGATAATGCTTCCGAATGGAAAGCGAAATTGGGCATTAAGCTCTTTTGGTTTTATTGCCTCACCTACTCGGCTTTTGTCGGGACCGCGGTATTTGCGACCGAATCGCTCAACAAGCCCCTGATTGCCGGAACCAACCGAGCCATTGTCTTCGGTATCGCCCTCATTCTCTTCGCGGTCATCCTTGGACTTATTTACAATTACCTTTGCACCAAGAAGGAAGATGAAATGAACAAGAAAGGAGGCGCTGAATAATGAACTATATAGCCAATCCTATTGCGATTACTATTTTCCTCGCATTTGTCGGTTTTGTTCTCGGGCTATCCTTTTACTTTGCCCGCAAGGCGAAATCTGCAGAAGGTTATTTTGCAGCCGGCGGAACCGTTCACTGGTTTGTCAATGGTATCGCCTTCGCTGGTGACTACCTCTCCGCGGCATCATTCCTCGGCATTTGCGGTCTTATCTCCACAATGGGTTACGATGGATTTTTATATTCCATTGGTTATCTCGCTGGCTGGATTGTAGCCCTGTTTGTCGTGGCTGAGCCAATGAAGCGGCTCGGCAAGTATACGTTTACCGATGCCCTGGATGTCAAATTCAACTCCAAAGGGATTCAGCTCATGGCGGCCATCAGCACCCTGGCGGTTTCCGTTTTTTACCTGATTCCACAGATGGTTGGCGCCGGAGTTCTTGTAACGCCGCTACTTGGACTACCTCACTGGGCGGGGGTCATTATGGTCGGGGTGATCGTCATTGCCATTGTGGCAACAGCCGGTATGACCTCCACCACCTATGTGCAGTTCCTTAAAGGAGGTCTGTTGATTATTTTTTCAACCGTTTTGTCCGTGATGGTGCTGAACAAAGGACTCTCTACCGATGTCCGTGAAGAAACATTCGTTCCTCAAAACCTGGTTACAGCGGACGCCATTGCTGGCAAAACCGAGGGATACACATTCCTTGACAAAGTAGAGGATGAAAAATCCAAACTCACCTTTGTCCTATTGGAACAAGACGGAGTTTCCGGGTGGTGGATCCAAAAAGGTGACGTCCTCGAAGAAGCCCAATCGAAAACCCAAACCACTGACGGAAAGATCCTCTATAACGGAGCACCTAAAGAAGATAATAAGTTCAAGCCCGTCGGCTACGTCTCCAAACTGGTGGACGAAAATGGAAAGGAAATCAAAGAAACCGGCAGTGTCGGAATCTTTTCATATTTCGCAGCCATTGACCGCTCTGAAGTCGTTCGTTACCCCAAAAGTAAAGTGGCCAAATTTGAGCACAAAGGAAACAAAGTGTCGGTCTATTGTCCGGTCATCACCTCCGGTAAAGATCTCCTGATTCCGGGGCAGAAGTTTAAAATCAAGAAGCCTGTCGGAAAGCTCAACTTCATCTCTTTGATGTTGGCTCTATTTTGTGGAACGGCGGCATTGCCACACATCCTGATTCGCTACTACACAGTGCCCTCACAGCGCTGCGCACGCAAATCAACCATCGTGGCCATTGCCTCCATCGGATTCTTCTACATCCTCACATTGTTCATGGGCTTCGGAGCCATGACCCTTGGAGTCATGGACCTTGAAAGTGGTAACATGTCAGCTCCCCTATTGGCGAAAGCCTTTGGTATCGTTCTGTTCTCCATTATTTCGGCCATTGCCTTTGCCACCGTGTTGGGAACCGTATCCGGACTGATTGTCGCTGCGTCAGGAGCTGTCGCTCACGACTTGCTTGATCGCTACGCCAACGTCAAAATGACAGGAGATCAAAAGGTGAGGGCCGGTAAAATCACAGCGGTTGTCGTTGGCATTATCGCCATCGCCCTGGGCATCGCCTTCAAGGGCATGAACGTCGCGTTCCTCGTTGGATGGGCGTTTGCCGTAGCAGCATCTGCCAACTTGCCGTCCATCATCATGCTTCTCTTCTGGAAGAAAACCACGGCCAAAGGCATCGCCTGGTCGATTGCAGTGGGTATGGCATCAGCCTTAGGCATCATTCTCACCTCCGAGAGTATGTTCGTTCAATACGGCATGGAGAAAACAGACGCCCTTCACACCTTAAACAACCCGGGGATCATTTCCATCCCACTTGGTTTCCTGGTTCTCGTTGTTGTTTCCTTGATGACTCAAAAAGACAACGAAGGTCTCGAGGACGTCAACGACATCTAACCCAAAATTCAAGCTGACTGAGGGAAACTTCAGTCAGCTTTTTTACAAGCAAACACCTAATCGACAGACAACTGAATTATGAATAAGAAAGCAAACATGATGGCCGTCATTGCGATGACATCGACATTGAGCGCACTCGCTGGCGAGGACCAGCAGGCGGAAACTCCCATGGTAGCGGAACCCACATCATGGATCGATTCGATCAACAGCAAAGGATACGGCACATTCTCAGGGCGGGTTCAGCTCCTTAGTATGTATCGTGACTATGAAACAACCCACGGTCATAACACGACATTGGGTGCGATGCTTGGATATGTTTCACCTACGTGGCAGGGGTTTTCCCTCGGAGCAACCTATAACTATGCAGGCACCTTGTTTGATGGAGGAAATACCAACCTCTTGGCAAACGACGATATTCATTTGTTAAATGAGGCTTGGATTGGCTATCAGGCAGGAGCACTTGGCCTTGAAGAAACATCCCTGATTGTAGGTCGACAGATTGTAAATGGTGAAGTCTTCAGAAAAGATGACTTCCGCCAAAAAGCACGAGGCGTGGAAGCTGCGCAATTGATCGTGAAAGAGGTGGAAAACCTTACATTCTCAGCAGGTCATGCAATCAGAATGAGTAACTGGATTGCCCTGGATGATCGCTGGGATTACAACGATTTCGGTGATGTCTTTAATACAGGTTACGACACAGACGGTATCACATGGGGAGAAGTAAGCTACACAGGGTTAAAAGACTGGAGTATCAGCCTTTATGACGGATATGCTTGGGATGTAGCCAACTTATTCGGAACACGTATTCAATATGATGTATGTGATGAAGTATCCTTGATTGGCTACTACCGTAACGAAACGAATGTCGGTGATGCCGATTCACGTCACAGTGACGCATGGGGTCTTTCCATTCAGCAACAACTCGACAATGTAAAACTTGAGGGTGGTTACTTTGGGGTTCATGGAAATAACATGCTGTTTAACGAAGTCACTACCGGTTTCAACCATGCTCTCGGGGCATCCATGATGATCTTCGGAAAACAATACAATGGAGGCGCCGATACAGCTTACCTGAAGGCAACAACCAAAATGAATAATACCGTGCTCTACGGTCTTTATAACTATACGTGGCAGGATCATGAGCGGTTCCCATTTAATGCTCAAGAACTGAATGTCGTGGTGAAGCAAATCATCACCGACGACTTCGCCGTTTGTTTGAAAGCTGGAGTGGCTCACTGTGACGGTAAAAAAGGAACAGACGACCTGACAGCAACAGACACTCGCTTGTTTGTAACGTACACATTCTAGATCATAGCGAATACGCTACTTAAAAACCATCAACCTCGGCGGGAAACTCTCGCCGAGGTTTTTTTATGGCGCGGCCACTCCCAGGAAATCATAGCTAAGCTCGGTCTGGAAAACGGATATGCGTGACAGCACGGACTGAAGGTTTTCTTTTTCAATGTCCGTGAGTTTATCGAGATCCAACTCATCGCTGTTAACGACCAGCTCGGCATTGGTTTCGATCTGATTATAGAATCGTAATTTCCAAAGGTAATCGAAAACATAGACCATTTCGCGGAAGTTGTCTTTTTGGATCACTTCCAATTCATACAGTTGGGTCAAGCGGTCAATGGTGCCGGGTTCGACAATGTGATGCTTGACTGCATAAATCCGGGCAAATGTTTCCAGCGGGCGAATACATTCTTTTAAGTTAATCGTTTTATGACCACCTCGTTTTGCCGCACGGATTCGACCGAGCAGGTTAAGCGGGGCTTTATACCCCAGGCAGTTCTTTGCGTAGTGGAGAAAAAACCCTTGGTTGGCTTGAGTAAGCTCTTTGATGTGCTCACGAAGTTCATGGATAAGCGATTCGTCTCCATAGGCACAATGCACATCTAAAAACACATTGATTTCCAATATCGATTCCGGAGATGCGTTACCTATCCAATCCGTAAAATGCTGCTTCCATTCAGACAGAGACAAACACCACTTCGGGTTGGCAGCCATGATTCCACCGGGACAGTATGGATACCCGCCTTGTTTGAGTTTTGCACAAATATCATCCGCCAGAGTTAAAAATTGGAGCCTTGTTTGGGAAAGGAAGCGATCGGGGACATCGGCAAAAACAAGCGCGTTATCCTGATCCGAAAACATGGTCATTTCATGTCGCGCGTTACTTCCAAGTGAAAGAAAAGCAAAGGGCTGAGGCTCTCCTCCAAGTTCTTCCAAAGAAAGAACAATGAACCTCTTGATAGCGGCATCATAAGCCTCACCCACTGTTTGCCTGAGAGTCTTTGGGTGCACGCCCTGGTCACTCATGGATTTCACCACCTTCGGCATGTTTTTTAGCGACTGGAGAACCTGGGCAGAGGATTTGGAATCCATGATTTGCTTTTTGATTTCATCCTGGTTTTCCCCTTTGCCGTGGTAAAATGCCATCAGCGTGTCTTGCGCCCCACGTGTGATTCTTCCAAATGAGATAATATGACCATTTTTCTCAGGAAAGAAAATCCGTGAGGTTGAAATACTTACATCAACCACCTCTCCTGATTTTGTAAAAATCTGGGCCTCAAATTCCGCAGACTTGGCCGTATGCTGATAGATTTGTTGCAGGTGATGTTTTACTGGGGCGTTAATTTCGGAATTCGGATCAAGTAAATCCCATAGTGGCATGCGGGCAAGCTCACCTTCATCATAACCCGTGAGCCGACTGAGCGTGTGGTTTGAGTAAATCGTTTCCCCTTCTACTTCGAGCACATAGCCTTCATTGGAGCCTTCCACAAGAGCCCGATAACGATCTTTAGCTTCCCTGAGCCCAATTTCCGCGTGTTTTCGATCCAGCTCTATCCTTCTACTTTGGAAAATAATGTTCCCCATCAAACCGAGAAGGATAGCCGCGATCACGCCGTCAGCGATCAAGAGGTTTCTGGATAATTTGCTGATCTCCGCTTCAATATCATGAATATAAACGCCTGTTCCCACGACCCAACCCCATTCAGGGACGCCAGTCACGTAAGATAGTTTAGGCTCTGCGCGGGATGCATCATCCATCCACTGCCATTGATACTCCAGATACCCCTCGTTGTTTTCTTTAACGAGGTCAACAAATTCAACAAACAGCTTTTTTCCACTTTTATCCTCAGTGTCCTTATGATTTGTTAGATCCTTGCCGACAAGTTCAGGGCGGTATGGATGCATCACCATCTTCGGGTGCATGTCGGTGATCCAAAAGTAGTCTTTTCGGTCCACCCCATAGCGCAGTTCGGCCACCTCCTTGGCAGCTTGAGTTTGCGCATCTTCTCGCGACATTTCACCCCCTTCCTCTTGCTCAATGTAGAACTCGATCACACTGCTTGCAGTTGAGGTGAGCTCTTTGATCATTTGCTTTTTTTGATTCATCATATTGTTTCTGAAAACAGGCACAATGATGGTGAATGCTGAGGACGCAAAAAGAATCCCGGCAATAGCGGTTGGCCAGACGATACGCCAGTAGAAACGGGCAGAGAGTTTTCGATTATTCTTAGCTTCGTGACGATAGGCCTTCCCCTTGAAATACTCTGATAACTCAGACTCACTCAATATTTTTTCAGGCTGATCTGGCTCGTTACTCTCGTGATACTTCTCAGTAAACGTTCCGCGCTCAAAATCTTCTTGAAGAGGGATGATGCCATCGTAGTCGTCTTTTACATGCCGTTCAAAAACCGCTTTGATTTGCTCCCGTGTGTATTTCCCTTCAAATGCCTTGTAAGCATCATCCAGCGCCTCTGCACAATGACGGTATTTCCTGTGATTATACGGGTTAAATTTGCTGTCCCCACCCGATTGAAGAAAGAGACCGAAACTTTCGGCATCAAAATATCCATCAATCCATTTATGGATGTCCAAAGCTCGAATGCCATCAAGCTTTTCCGTCCGATCTGCATGGCTTGAGATTTTCATTGGCTTCCATGATATAGCGCAGCTATGCGCGGTTCAATCCCATTTCCAAAGATATCGCACCCCATGTTCGGTTCTTTTTTCACAACTCAGGAGTGCCTGATACGGGCTAAAATCAAAATGCGCGCACCATCCAGCATTTCATGCATGAAGTCTCCCGTAAAAGTGAGATGAAGGGGTTGACAGTCTGCAGTGCCATACCTAAGCCGCGCTTGCCCCACTCCGTCCAAGCCCTCAAATAAGACTAACAAAGTATATCACATCAACCAATCAATCAATATGTCTACAGAAGCAAGTACCCAAGGTAACCCAGCCGTTGTCGGACTGGCCGGATTCGGAATCAGCACCCTCGTATTACAATTTCACAACGTCGGCTGGTGTGGCATTGGCCCTGTATTTGCGCTGGCTATCATTTTTGGTGGTCTTGCCCAACTCATTGCCGGCTTTCAAGAGTTCAAGTGTGGCAATAATTTTGGTTACTGTGCCTTTGTCTCATACGGTGCGTTTTGGTTAACCTTCGGGACCATTTTGATATGCAATAAACTCGGCTTTTACCAATCCAGCCACACCGACGTAGGCTGGTTTCTTATTGGCTACACCATTCTTAGCATCATCCTCTGGGTTCCGGCGATGCGCATTCATGGAATGATGGCAACCACCTTCACCCTCGTTGTCATCGGCTTCATCCTTCTCGACCTTGCTCACTTCGGCTACCCCCAACTCACCAAAGTTGCCGGTTACGAACTGATGCTCTGTGCTCTCTGCGCTCTCTACATGATGGCCAGCGCCATTTACAATCAGGTCTTTGGCCGTGAGGTTCTTCCTCTGGGAGCGCCATGGATTAAGGACAAGCGCAACGCTCCCGACCTCTCGAGCGACAACCTTCCTGAGGCCGCTTAAGCTTCGGCTTCATCACCCTGTTCTGTCAGGCTGACCGTCGTTTTTCTCCGTCTCCATGATCAACTCATGGTAAGAGAAAAAAGGCGGTCAGCTTTTCTTTTTATCATCCCCCCTAGTTACCAAGGTTCGCGGTGGGTCTGCAGCCACACTGCAGGGGCACTTCATTCTCCGCTGGCTGACTCTTGCTCGATCAATTCCAAAAATCCGACCAGAATGCGGAACACCTCCGGCTCCAAGCCCCGGTCCGGATCACCTTGCCCACAGGATCTCAACCACTTGGCCAAAACCCGCCTCTGATCACCCGGCAACTGCTGAACCCTTCCGCCCCCCAGCTCTTCGTTTTCAAATAGCTTCGACTTGCTTCGCAAGGCGTGCGCTCTCGTCTGAATCCGGGCATAGGCATCCAACAAGCGATCCAGCAACACCCAGGCAAAGTTCTCATTTTTCGGTGGGCCAAGCTCCAGCTTTCTCCCCTCACCGGTCTTCAAACGAACGCCGCCGCGGACATCCACCTTCAAGTCAGGTAGGGCATTTCCTTTGAAAAAAGCAGCCACGCCACCACCCAATGCACCGATGAGCGCTCCTGCCCCATGACTGAGAAATGCCGTGCCAGCATCCACGGCAGCACCCGCAGCAGCACCCGTGGCAGCACCCGCCATCGTCAACTGGGTGCGGGAAAGCCCCCATTTCGACCACGTTTCCTCAGCTTCCAAATCCAATGCCTCCACTCCCAGGTCCTTCCAGTCCACTTCGAGTAAATGATGACGATAAATCTCCAACAACCTGTCCATCCCCCGGGTCACGACCCGCCCAAGGTTCCGGTAGTAGACCTCCCCCATATCCCTCTGAATTTTTTGTCGGCGGTGCTCCACATCAATATCCCGTTCTCCCAAGACCCGGGACTCCCTCAGCATCATCGCCTTTTCCAGCACCCCGACCACAACTTCGGCACTTTCCTCCCTGCGAAGTTGCCATTCATCATCCAGGCAACGAATCGTCGTCTCGATCATACCCGCATGAGTCTCGTCAATTTCCAACAACGAGCGCAGCAGCCTCCGGCGTTGCTCGAAACGAGCCTGGTGAGCATTGAACGTTCGAACCAAATTAAAATAACTCCCAAGCCGGTCCTTCCATGTTTGCAGATAGCGGTCCTCATCCGACTTCGCATTCAAAAGTGCCATGCGCCGCCTGCCGGTCCAGCGCAAGATCTCCATTTCTGCGACAAACTCATCCCGCAGAGGTTTGCTCGGGTCAATGATATACAACAACCCGGCGCCATCGACCAACGGGCGAAGTAGCTGGCATTCATCCTCGAAGGAACCACTTCCCTCAAAGGCATCGAGAAAAGTTCGAATCGATTCCAACCCCGGCGTTCCATCACCATGGAGGTCCTGAATTTCATGCATGGCGTCGATCGGTCGCTGAAACCCAGGGGTATCGACAAAACGAATCCGCTCCTCACCATCGAACACCAAAGGTAGCTCCTGACAATGGGTGGTCTCCCCCGGAGTATTACTCACCCGGATCATTCGGTCATCATCCACCTCCAGCAAGGTCGCTAGAACCGCAGACTTCCCTGTGTTCACTTTTCCCACCACCGCAAACACCGGCACCTCCTTTGTTTCATCATCAGCCATATGCAATCTAATCTATCAAATCCATTTCATCCGTAAACATCATCAACACTCGTAGCGAAACACCTCGGACTCACTGTCTCTCAAACCATCCACATAACGGCTCCACACCTCCAGCTCATCCTCGCTGCCAACCACCAGATATCGAATCATCGCATCGTCCCCCATGGCATCCCTCAGCTGGCGGTGGTATACCTCCATTTGCTTGGGGCTCAAATTCCACCCTTCAACAAGGATCACAACACCCATCGCGGCTCCCCTAACGGCATTGATGGCATCACGCTGTAATTGTTCATCCAAGGAACCCAGAACATACCGGGATTCCGGATTGACACGCAAGGACTGCAGCAAAAACGGACGCAATTCTTCCGTGGACATCTCGATGCCACCCACATCCATCACCACCACCCCATCCGCCGGTCCATGCATCACTTCCGTGCGCTCGACTCGCGTCACTTCGCGCCACAACACGCGATGCCCTGCATCCTGAAAATCCATCCGGGCTAAAGACCTCGACTCCATAAAACGGCACCCCCACCACATCAGCATGCGGGGGAGTAACCCCCACAAGGCCAAAACCGTAAATAAAAACAAACTCCAGCTAAGATCAGCCTGCATCCTCGGACTCAGTGACGACAGATCCACTGCCGACTTCGGGTTAAGATCAGGCATATAGCCTAACTGACTAATCGCAATGGTCTCACTGGACACGCCTCCTCCACCCAGCGGCAACGACAATCCCCGCGTCACATACTCCAAACTCTCGGCCCCGAACTGTGGCAGCGTGGTCTCCCAAAAAAAACCGACACGCATAAACCATAAACAGCCAAACAAACCCAGCAACAAACCGAGGTTATAACCAACTCCACCGGCCTGAAGCACCCGGCTTAGTCTCCATGACCACACTTGGCTAGCTCCGCCACCAACTTGCCCTTGGATCGACTTCCACCTGTCCTCGCCCACCGCGCCCTCACACTTACGAACCAACCATGCCATTGCTTTTTGTAAGCCGCCCAAACCTCCAGACCATTTCCGAAACAGGACAAAACCCACCAAGCCGGCAAGCAACACCAACCACTGCGCCCCGAGAGAAACCATCAGAAACACCCAAAGGTTAAACCCTTGGGCCGCCTTTTGATCCAAGCGACCCTCCATCGTGCCCTCGTCAGCCGTCGGTAAGGAAAACTGGTATTCATCATACTGATAATCCGTAATCAACCCTCTCACCAACATGACGCCCAAGACCAACATCACCAAGGCCACGGCCCACTCCACCACCTTCAGTGATGCCACAGTGCCTTTTCCTTCGGATTTCCCCTCTTTATTACGGATCGATTCCAGCATCCACCGCAACCCAGCCCTTCGACGCTCTTTCTCGCTCTGAAAATCTCCTTGTTTTAACTCTCCAACCACCCCCTCACGCCAAGCACTGCGCCAAAGCTCATGCCGGTCCTTCAACCATTCCAAATCCAAGACCTCTGCCAAGGTCCAGCGCGTTTGTGTCGATCCTCGTTTCACTCTCCGTAAACTGAAGTAATTCTAGCGGAAGGACAAACAAATCAACAAATCAAGATATGTAGATTTGTTCTTGATCATTCCGTTTTTCCCCTTACGTTTCCGCCCGAACCACAAACACCGCTGATGTCCGAACCACACATCTCACCTGAATTACGCCCCATTTCCCACCGGCCCGATGCCACCAAATCGCTCACCAGCGCCTTGGAACAACGTATTATGATGCTCGATGGAGCGATGGGAACCACCATCCGTGGCTACGGCCTGAAAGAATCCGATGCCCGGGGAGAACGTTTCAAAGATACAGAAAAAGACCTTCTCAATAATGGCGATATTCTGTCCCTCACCCGACCGGATGTCATTCTGGATATCCACAAACGCTTTCTGAAAGCAGGCTCCGACATCATTGAAACCAATTCCTTTTCCGGAACCGCTATCGCCCAGTCGGAGTTTTTTGTCGAAGACCCCCGCGAATCTGGTAATGGGCGCAAGGACCCGGACTTTTACCAAAAGGTCATCGATGACCCCTTCCTTCAGAATCTCGCATGGGAAATCAACGTCGAGTCGGCCAAACTGGCTCGCAAGGCCTGCGACGAAATGGCAGAAGCCACCGGTATCCCACGCTACGCCGCCGGAGCAATCGGCCCGATGACCGTCGGCTTGAACAACTCCGCCGTCGATCCTGACGACCCCGGGTTCCGGGTGGTGACCTTTGATCAGGTCTATATCGACTACAAACGTCAAATCCGTGCCCTCATTCATGGCGGAGTGGACATCCTTATGGTGGAAACCATTTTCGACGCCCTGAATTCCAAAGCGGCCCTCGTTGCCTGTCAGGATGTCTTCGAGGAAGAAAACATTCACCTCCCGATCATCATTTCAGCAGCTGTCGGCCGCGGCGGCGAAACCATGATCTCCGCCCAAAAGGCCGAGGCCCTCTGGAATGCCGTCGCCCACGTCAAGCCGCTCGCCATCGGTTTGAACTGCTCTCTCGGGCCGGATGAAATGCGCCCCTTCATTGCGGAGCTCAGTCGCGTCGCCGAGTGTTTTGTTTCATGCTACCCGAATGCAGGCATGCCGGATCCGCTTTCACCCACGGGGTTCCCCTTCCTGCCGGATGACATGTACGGACACTTACGCGACTTCGCCAAATCCGGCTTTATCAACCTTTCCGGCGGATGCTGCGGCAACACCCCGGAGCACATCGCCGCCATTGCGCGTGGAGTCAAAGATATTCAACCTCGTAAGCTGCCCGTCATCGAACCCCGGCTCCGCCTCTCCGGAACCGAACCCTACAACCACACCCCGGATAAAAATTTCCTGATGATTGGTGAACGCACCAACGTCGCAGGCTCTCCACGCTTCCGCAGGCTCGTCCAGGAAGGCAAACTCGAAGACGCCCTCGCCGTCGCCCGCCAACAAGTTGACAACGGAGCCCCAGTGATCGACATCTGTTTTGATGACGGTCTGATCGATGGCGTGGAAATGATGACCCGCTACCTCAATCTGGTGCAATCTGAGCCAGACATCACCAAGGTGCCGATTACCGTCGATTCGTCAAAATGGGAAATTTTGTTAGCAGGCCTCAAGTGCCTGCAAGGCAAGGGAATCGTCAACTCAATATCACTCAAGGAAGGTGAAGAGCCATTCAAGCAACAAGCGAAGACCATCATGAAATTCGGAGCAGCCGTCGTGGTGATGGCCTTTGATGAACATGGCCAAGCCGCGACCTATGAGGACAAAGTCCGCATCTGTGAACGAGCCTACCGCATCCTTGTTGATGAAGTTGGCTTCAACCCGGAAGACATCATTTTCGACCCCGCCATCCTGACCGTTGGCACCGGCATCGAGGAACATAACAACTACGCTGTCGATTTTTTCAAAGCCACCCGATGGATCAAAGAAAACCTCCCTGGCGCGAAAGTCTCCGGCGGAGTTTCTAACATTTCCTTTGCCTTCCGAGGAAACAATCCAGTGCGTGAAGCCATGCACTCCGCCTTCCTCTATCACGCAGGCAAAGCCGGCATGGATATGGGCATCGTCAATGCCGGCATGCTGGAGGTTTACGACGACATCAAACCGGACATGCTCCAACACGTCGAAGACGTCCTGCTCAACCGCGACCCGGATGCCACCGAACGATTGCTCGACTTCGCCGAGCAATTCAAAGGCATCAAAAAATCCACTCAAAAAGAAGACCTCGCCTGGCGCAAGGAGCCAGTCGAAAAACGCCTGGAACACGCGTTGCTTAAGGGGATCGACACCTTCATCGAAGAAGATACGGAAGAAGCTCGGCAAAAGTACAAGGTGCCGCTGAAAGTGATCGAAGGCCCACTGATGGACGGCATGGGGGTGGTCGGAGACCTCTTTGGCGCCGGCAAGATGTTCCTTCCCCAAGTGGTCAAGTCCGCCCGCGTGATGAAAAAGTCCGTTGCCTACCTCGACCCGTTTATGCTCGAGGAAAAGGAAATAAAAATCTCGGAATCAGCAGCTGCATTCATGGCCGCCGATGCCGACCTCGACGAGGCAAGTGCACGCGAACAGGCAGAAAAATCCATGACCGCAGGCCGTGTTGTCATGGCGACCGTCAAAGGAGACGTTCACGACATTGGGAAAAATATCGTTGGCGTGGTTCTCGCCTGCAATGGCTTTGAAGTCATCGACCTCGGCGTCATGGTCCCCTGTGAAAAAATCCTCGAAATCGCCAAGCAAAGACACGCCGACATTATTGGACTCTCTGGATTGATCACCCCATCGTTAGATGAGATGGTCCATGTTGCCAAGGAGATGGAGAGACAAGAAATGAATCTTCCAATTTTGTTAGGAGGTGCCACCACCAGTGCTGCCCACACCGCAGTAAAAATCGACCCCCACTATTCCGGGCCGGTGATCCACGTCCTCGATGCCTCCCGCTCCGTCCCCGTGACCACTGCCTTACTCAGTGAGGACCAACGAGATGGCTTCCTTGAGGAAACAAAAGATCGTTACCAAAAGCTACGGGATGGTTTCAACCGCAAAGACAAGGCGAGCGTCAGTCTGCGGGATGCGCAAACCAAGCGTTTCCAACCTCAAACCAAGTGGGCCGATTACACACCACCTCAACCGTCTTTCACTGGCACGCGCACGATCAACGATCAATCACTGCGCGAGCTCTCCGAATATATCGACTGGACGCCCTTCTTCCACGCATGGGAGCTCCGCGGCGTATGGGACCGTGAGGCCAAGGTTCTTAAAACCAAAAATGCAGAGGCTGCGGAAGTTGCCGGCAAACTCTACGAGGATGCTCAAGAGCTGCTCCAAGATATCATCAGCAACAAGCGCTTCAAAGCCAGCGGCATCTACGGTTTTTTTCCAGCCCATGCCGAGGGCGACGACATCATTCTGCCCACCAAGAATGCCACCTTCCACACCCTTCGCCAGCAAACAGACAAGTCCAGCAGCAAGCCGAACTACGCACTCAGTGATTTTATCTCACCCGAGGCTCATGGATCCGACCACATCGGAGCATTTGTTGTGGGCATCCACGGTGCGGACGAATGGGCGGCCGAACTGCGGGACAAACATGAACTCGACTCTGCCATCATGGTCCAAGCCATTGCGGACCGACTCGCCGAAGCCTTTGCCGAGCTGCTGCACCATCGTGCCAGAGTTGATTGGGGATACGAGCGGACTAACGAATTCAATCACAACGAGCTGATCAAGGAGATCTATCAGGGTATCCGCCCGGCTCCCGGTTATCCGGCACAGCCGGATCACACGGAAAAAGAAACGTTGTTCCGATTGCTCAACGCAGCAGAAGAAACCGGTGTGGACCTCACCGAATCCTGCGCCATGCATCCCGGATCAGCTGTTTCAGGTCTGCTATTCTCCCACCCGGAAAGTCGCTACTTTGCCATTACCGACCTGCAAAAAGATCAGGTGGAAAACTACGCCCAACGCAAAGGATGGGATCTGGAAACCTCTGAAAAATGGCTCGGCCCCTGGCTCGGGTATTGATAAAGATCCAGTCAGTTCATTCAGATAAATAGACTTGCCCCCTCAGCAAAGCCATAATAGAGGTCAACTATGTTGCTAAAAGATCAGGTCATTGTCGTCACCGGTGGATCAGAGGGCATTGGCTGGGAGTGCTCCCAGGCTTATGCCAAAGCGGGAGCCAAAGTCGTTATCCTCGCCCGTTCGAATGACAAAATCAAAACGGCGGTGGATGCCATAGGACCGGATCACCATGGTATTGCCTGCGACGTATCAAATGAAAATGATGTCTCGGCATCCATGCAGTCGATTATGGCTAAATATGGACGAATCAATGCCATCCACAATAACGCAGGGATAGGATCGCCGGCAAAGCCTCTGCACGAAACCTCCCTCGATGAATGGCAGAACCTGATGAACATCAATCTGAAAAGCATCTACCTAACCACGCGCTATGGTTTTGAATTTCTAAAACAATCCAAAGGCTGCATCCTCAATACCTCATCACTCGTAGGCGTCATGGGGCAAGCCGATCATGCGGCCTACACTGGCACCAAAGGAGGCGTCAATACCTTGACGAAGTCCATGGCTCTTGACTATGCACCATACGGCATCCGAGTGAATGCGGTCTGCCCTGCGGGCACATGGACCCCCATGCTTAGAAAATGGTGCTCGGAACAAGAAAACGCCGCTTCGATTGAACAATACCTGGACGACATCCACCCTCTTGGCAATTGCCCAGAAGGTGACGTCATAGCGGACCCTTGCGTATTCCTCCTATCAAAAATGGCCCGCTTCATTACAGGCCACATCCTTCATGTTGGAGGAGGTGCCGAGATTGGCTATAGAAGGTAATCCTCTTCCCAGTTCCCTATGAAACTGGCACTCGCACTACGCCGCTCCACAGCTCTACGCTTTCCTGTAGAACTGGGCATTCACGATTATTTAAGGGATCACTCTGAGATCGATGTCGTTAGCGTCAATGGAACCTCCTCCCTATCCTGGAAAGACGCCTTAAGCTGCGATCCCGATGCCCTGATCGGTTTCTTGCATCAACCGGAGCATGTCCAGCAACTCACAAACATGAATATCCCCTCGGTATGCATCAACAGCATATTCGATCATCAACATGTTTCATGCGTCAGATCCGATGCCTATGCAGTGGGAGTGATGGCCGCAAACCATTTTTTAAATCTTCAATGTGAAGATTACACCTTCATCAGCGACGTCCCTAATCATCACTATTCAGAACGACGTCAGGCAGGCTTTAATGACACCCTCAAAACCCACGGCATTCGAGCGAATTGCATTAGCTCAAATTCGTTAGACCCTGCCGTATTGTGGCTGAAAAAGAAACTTGCGGACAAAACAAGATCCGCTGTCTTCTGTGTCAATGACCTTACCGCAAGAGCTCTACTCAACCTCCTGGAACCTCGCCACCCTGATTTGGAAGATCACCTGATCCTCCTTGGTGTCGATAACGATCCTTTCTACTACGACAACGGTGCCGTCATTTTCTCCAGCATCGATGTAAACCATCGCCAGGTCGGGTATCAAGCCGCCCAACTCGTTCACCAGCAATATCGGGAGAAAACCTCACCACCAAGGTGTATTGAAATTCCGCCACTCCAATTGGTCAACAGATACCGCCAGGCTCAACGACTTCAGAGTCGCCACCCTGCAGTCTCACAAGCACTGCAAATAATAGCATCAGAGTATGCGTCCCCTGACCTCACCCCCGAAACACTAGCAGCAAAATGCGCTATCAGCGTCAGATCTCTCAACCGATCTCTAAAAACCCACGATTACCCACCACTCTCCAGGTGCATTCTAAATGCACGAATGAGAGCCGCAAAAGAACTTATTGAACGATCAAACCTGACACTGGAACAAGTAGCGTTCACCGTAGGTTATAGAGAATACACCACCTTCTTCCGAGCCTTCAAAAAACATGAAGGCCTTGCCCCCTCGAGCTACCATGAGAGCCCTTGAAGCTCAAACCACAACCCAAACGTCCCAATTTGCAATGTTCAGCAGATGACTTCGGTGTAATAATAGCATTATTCATTACCCACCGTCCCTGTGATTAAGAGCATTCAAACAAACGACACGCGTTTCGACATCGGAGATCAAGCGGGATCCGACGCCATCCACAAGAACCCGCAATACTCCTACGCCGTCACCCTGCTCAAGGACAATTCGGGCCACACGGGTTCCGGCTTGGCCTTCACCTTGGGTGAGGGAAACGACTTGGTCTGCCGCGGTGCTGAATTTTTAGCGAGCTCGCTCCAAGGCCGTGACATCGAAGATTTGATGGCCAACTTCGGGGAAGTTCAGAGAAAGCTGGCTGACGAACAACAGTTTCGTTGGCTCGGCCCGCATAAAGGAGTGGCCCACCTCGCCCTTTCCTCGGTCACCAACGCCTGCTGGGATCTCTGGGCAAAAACACGGGGCGTCCCACTTTGGAAACTTCTTCTCGACCTATCCCCCGAAGAACTCGTCAACACCATCGACTTTTCCTACCTCGAAGACGAACTCACCAAGGAACAGGCACTCAAGATCATCACAGACCATCAAGCTACCCGCAAACAACGAGAAGGCATCCTGCATCAAGGGTACCCAGGCTATGACACCTCGATCGGCTGGTTTAATTACAGTGATGAGCAAATCAAAGAAAACGTCAAAAAGTCCGTCGATGCCGGATTCACGGCGATGAAACTTAAAGTGGGGTCATCAAACATGGATGCCGACCTGAAACGTACGGAAATTGTCCGGTCAGGGGCAGGCCGTCTCGCGACGCTCATGGTCGACGCCAACCAACAATGGACCCTATCCCGAGCATTGGAATTTGGTGAACGAGCCAAAGATTATAACTTGTTCTGGATTGAGGAGCCTACCCACCCCGATGACATTCTCGGCCACGCGACCCTTGCCAAAGCCTACGCACCACACACCAAGGTTGCCGCAGGTGAACACGTCCCGAATCGCATTATTTTCAAAAATTACTTCCAGGCCAAGGCCTTCGGCTATTGCCAGGCTGATGCTGTCCGGGTCGCCGGAATTAGTGAGTTTTTGGCAATCAGCCTCATGGCACGCCAACGCAATATCCCTGTTGTGCCACACGTTGGTGATATGGGGCAAATCCACCAACACCTTGTCCTTTTTAATCATATCGGCTTGGGTCACGAGGCCTTATTACTCGAGCATATCCCTCACCTGAGCGAACATTTCATTCACCCGTGCCAAGTCTCGGGTGGCGTATATCATACACCTCAAGAACCCGGCATGTCATCCGATTTAAAATAGCCATAGAACCCATGGCGAGCTACTAACCATCAAACCACCGATACCGATGCATCGACTAACGAGAATATTTTTCCTCCTCTTTCTCAGCAACCTGACACTCCCAGCCCAAGACAAAATCTGGTTCGACAAACCAGCAACGAACTGGGAAACCCACGCCCTACCTATCGGCAATGGATCCCTTGGAGCCATGCTCTACGGTGGGACTCAGGAAATGGTCATCCATTTCAACCAAGACTCGCTCTGGGAAGGCAATGCCGACGACACTGGCTGGTATCAATCTTTTGGCCACCTTACATTCAAATTCGACAAGCAAATTCCCACATACCAGAAATACCAACGAGAGTTGGACATTTCCACCGCCACTCACCACCTCAGCTATACCGCAGGCGGCACGACATACCAGCGCACCGCATTCTCCTCCACGCCCAAGGGAGCCATCATACTCCAAGCCTCAGCTGACAAGCCTGCTCAATACTCGGGCACCATCTCACTTATTGACGACCACGGGACCCAAGCCAACGTGATCGGAAACGACACCATCCAATTCCAAGGTTCATTAAAAAACGGCATGCGCTACGCAGCCAAGGTCAAGGTCATCAACCATGGTGGAACTCTTACAAACAAAGGAAACCAACTCCACGTCACAAACGCCAACAGCCTGCAATTTATCCTTATTGCAAACACGGACTACATCCCAGATCACACAAAAAAATGGAAAGGCGAAGATCCGCTCATCAGCATCAATCAGCGAATCAAAACCATAGCCAACGCCGATTTTTTGACCCTTAAAAAACAGCATATCGACGACTACCAACAGTTTTATAAGCGCGTCGCCATCGATCTCGGAACCAGTGATCAAAGCCTCAATAAACTCAACACCGAAGCCCGTCTGCTTCGTTTCTGGAAAGATCGTAACGACCCCGACTTAGAAGAACTCATCTTCAATTACGGCCGCTATCTCCTTATCTCATCCTCGCGCCCGGGCACCCTACCAGCCAACCTACAAGGGATCTGGAACCAGTCCAACAAGCCACCATGGAGATGTGACTACCACTCGGACATCAACGTAGATATGAACTACTGGCTGGCTGAGACAACGAACCTCTCCGAGCTTCGTCAACCGTTCTTCAACTACGTCCTAAGCCAACTCCCGGTCTCCAAGATCAACACCAAAAAGAAATTTGGATTCGACGGCTACGCCATTCAATATGAAAATGGAATCCATGGTGGAGGATCCTACCGCTGGAATCATTCCGGGGCATCCTGGTTTGCCCAACAATTCTGGGACCACTACAGCTTCACGCTCGATAAAAAATTCCTCAAAACTCAAGCGCTCCCAGTATTCCGAAGCGTCTGTGAATTCTGGGAACATTGGCTGATTGAAAAAGACGGACAACTCATCGCCCCCAATGGATGGTCGGCAGAACATGGCCCCACCGAAGATGGGGTGACCTATGATCAACAATTTGCGTGGGACGCCTTCACCAATTACATTGATGCTTGCAAAATCCTCGGCAATGAAACGGCACACACACAGAAGATCATTAAGCTCCGGGAAAAACTCATGCCTCTCAAAATTGGCAAATGGGGGCAACTCCAAGAATGGCTATTAGTCGACAGGGACAAAAAACAAGAGAAACACCGCCACCTGTCCCACCTCATTGGATTTTACCCGGGAAGACAAATCAACAGCAACACACCTAACCTTCTCGAAGCAGCCAAGATCTCACTCAATGCCCGTGGTGACAAAGGGGCTGGCTGGGCCCTACCATGGAAAGCTGCGGCGTGGGCACGCTTCGGCGATGGCAACCGTGCACATAAGCTTCTGGTCAATAAACTCAACCCGATCCTCACGACTCCAGGGAGAATCCGTAGTGGCATTGATGGAACATCACCCAATCTGTTTACCATCGTCTGGGGGGTCATCCAAATTGATGGCTCCCTCGGGTATCCAGCAGCCGTTGCTGAAATGCTTCTTCAGAGCAACGAAGCCGGCAAAGTCCACCTCCTCCCAGCTCTCCCCGATGCATGGAAAAACGGATCAGTCAAAGGCTTCAAAGCCAGAGGAGGCCACAGCATCGACATCACCTGGAAAGATGGCAAACTGACTCATGCGGTTATTAAAACAGGCCAGTCCCGCGTTCCCACCGTCCTGGTCCAAGGCAAGCCGATCAAAGCAACAGACCCGCGTATCAACATCCAATAACGCCTCCGGCTAAACCATACTCGAAGATACCGTGACTTCATATCTTTCTCACCTCACTGCAGCAACGTCACCTAGTGGAAGCAAGGTCGCCACTCTGGATGTCGTCATCATCATCGTTTACCTCTTAGGAATCGTTGGTATCGGTCTCTATGCAGGCACCGTGATGAAAAAGAAAAAGGCGAAAGCGGGTGCGGGGGAAAGCCGTGACTACTTCCTTGCCGGAGGCACTCTGAAGTGGCCCATGATTGGCTTGGCCCTTTTTGCCACCAACATCTCTTGTGTCCATCTCGTATCCCTGGCTCAGTCCGGGTTCGACACAGGTCTGCTGAATGGCAATTTTGAATGGATGGCAGCCTTTACGCTTATCCTGCTCTCTCTTTTCTTTGCTCCTTTCTATATTAAATCAAAGGTTGCCACCTTGCCTGACTTTCTTGAAAAGCGATACAACCGATCCTGCCGGGACATGCTCGCCGTTTTTTCGCTGGTTTCTGCCGTCATCGTCCATATTGGCTTTTCCTTTCTAACGGGAGGCATCGTGCTACACGATATCTTTGGTGTGAATATTTATGTTGCCATCATTGCCATCGCCATCCTCACGGCCATTTATACAATCGTCGGTGGGCTGCTCGCCGTCGTTCTCACAGAAACCATCGAAACAATCGTCCTGATTATCGGAGCCACCATCATTTCCTACATCGCCTATCAAAAAATGGGAGGATGGAGTGCCATGACGGAAGTATTGAATACACCTAACGCCTTGGGCGAAACTGAAAGCCACCGACTCTCGATGCTGCGCCCTGCTGACGACCCCGATGGTATGCCGTGGTTTGCCATATTACTCGGCTACCCCGTGCTGGGCATCTGGTATTGGTGTGCGGATCAAACCATCGTCCAGCGTGTTCTCGGGGCCAAGGATGAAAACCACGCCCGCGTCGGCCCTCTTTTTGCCGGGATTGTGAAGATCATCCCGGTCTTTATCTTTGTGCTTCCCGGACTGCTGGCTTTCACGATGTTTAAGACGGGAAAATTGGATATGAGCGATAACATTAAACCTGACGTCGTTGATATCAGGGTCGCCTATGCCAACCAAACATTGACAATAGACGAGGCAAGCTATGATTCGCTCAAAGCATCCGGCGTGCTCAGTCATGCGCCTCAACGGCACCTCACTATTGATCTCAAAGCGGCAGAAAAACAAAACCTACTCGACCCTGCAACCATCGCGGCAGCCCGTGAACACGGAGAGCCAGTCTATGAAACCAAAGGCATCTACACCGCGATGATTACCCAGCTTTTACCTGATGGTTTAAAAGGCGTCATCATTGCCGCGCTGATCGCCGCGCTCATGTCAACCGTATCAGGAGCACTCAACTCGATCTCCACACTCACTGCCTATGATTTGTTTAAACGCTTCAAACCTGAAACCCCGGATCACCAGCTGGTTACCATTGGGCGGATTGCAGCGGCCGCCGCCCTCGTCATCGCCATCGGGCTTGTTCCATTGTTACTCAAGGCCCCGAGTATCTTTAATGCCCTCAACTCAATCATTGCTCACATTGCAGCCCCCGTTACCTGTGTCTTCCTTCTGGGTGTTTTTTGGAAAAAAGCCAATGCCACTTCAGCCCAATGGACAATGATCATCGGGGCGATTGCAGGCATCACCACCTACTCATGCAATGCGTCATCATACATTACCGGAGGCTTTATGATGATGGCATTTTATCTCTTTGTCTTTTGTGTTGTTGTCCAAGTCACCATCACGCTGGTTTCGGGCCAGAGCGTCCCGGAATCGAGTGCCAAACTATGCTGGGACTCACCATTTGACCCGGTCCGCCAACCAGGATGGCGTGGCATCGGAAACTATAAGTTTCTCGCGATCCTTCTCCTTGTCATCATGGTCATCCTCTACATCGTTTTTCAATAAACCTAGCCGATTGCTTTCATTACCAACCGCACTTATGAAGAAGAAACTCCACATCCCCGCGCTTGTTCTATTGTTACCACTTCTCGCCCATGCTCAGACAGGGCATCTGAAGCCGTCGTCACAACCGAATGCATACCAAAAACAAATGATCAACCGGTCCTATGGTATGTTCATTCACTTTGGTATCAATACCTACTCAGGCAAAGAGTGGACCGATGGCACGCTGAGCCCGGACATCTATCAACCTGAGAAACTCGACACCGACCAATGGGCAAAAACAGCCAAAGATGCCGGCATGACCTACGTCATCCTCGTCACTAAACACCATGAAGGGTTTTGCCTCTGGGATTCGAAACACACGACCTATGATGTGGCTTCAAGCTCGGTCAAAACGGATGTCGTCAAGTCCATGGCCGCATCCTGTAAGAAATATGGGCTCAACCTTGGACTCTACTACTCCCTGTGGGACAGAAACTGGGGCAATGGCGTCATGCGAAGTAATAGAGCCACACTAACACCCCAACAAAGTGACGACTACGTTACCTACATGAATAGCCAACTCACGGAACTCCTCACCCGATACGGTGAAGTCTGCGAACTTTGGTTCGATGGCGGATGGGTGCTACCAAGAGAGCAGTGGCAAACAGACCGTATCTATAAGCATGTCAAAAAACTACAACCTAACTGCCTTGTTGGAGTAAACTGGAGCATTGGTAAACATTCGAACCCTGACCACCACGCCGTCAGGCCACCGGCTTACCGCTTAGGCCAACCTCAACGCTACGCTGGCGACTTCCGCTTGGGCGACCCCATGCTTCCTGTGTTTCCGGACCCAAAACTCTATTCCAACGCCAAGGGACAACTTGTTTACATGCCTTTTGAAGCCACCATCACCATCAACAAACACTGGTTTTGGCACCCATACGACAAAGGTCTACTCAGTGTGGAAAAGCTCATCCCTCTCTACGAACGCTGCACGGCTCAAGACAATGTACTCACCCTCAACTCTCCACCGAATAGAGACGGACTCATGGAGCAACGGAATATTGACCGACTTAAAGAACTTGCCTCAGCACTTGGAGCCAAATCAAGCCAAAGAATCCCGCACAACCTAGCAGAAGGCGCACAGGTCTATGCCACCTCTACCTGGACGAAAGATCCTACCGACCATTCAGCCATATGTGCCACGGATGGAAACCCCTCAACCCGCTGGGCAGCAGCAGACTCACCATGTAAGTTCTTTCTCCAATGGGGGAATGCCCAGACGATCAACTTCCTGCGCATTCGTGAATATACAAACCGTGTGGAAAAATTTACGGTCTCCGCCATGATGAACGGTAATTGGAAAACCATCGTAACGGGAACAGAGATCGGCCCGAATAAACTTATCCCGTTCCCCGAAACCACGACGACCAACCTCAAAATTTCATTTGACCAATGCAAGGATGCTCCCAGCTTCTACTTTATTGGCGCAGGAAAAAACTAACTCTTCATCTCACCAGCTTAATGATGCGAACGCTCTTTATCATCGTCTCCCTTCTCACCTCGTTCAAAATTACGGCGAATCCCGGGCAATTTGATATGCCCACCCGGCAGGGAGAGTGCTCACGCACTGCTTACTTTGCCTACATCAAAGCCGGTTCTGTTGACGCCCTCAAAAAACACATCACCCCAAAAGCTGACCATATCAAGGCACTGGAAAAACACGGCATAAGCAACGTTTCATTTTGGCTCGATCAGATCGGCGAGAAAACCATTGTAATTTGTTATCACCGTATTGCCAATCAGCACCCGGACAAGGCATGGACCGCTGCCATGGCCGACCCAGATTTACATCCATGGATGAAAGCCTGTAACTCCTATCTGGTAAAGAAAGATGAGCAACCCGCATGGGAGCGCATGGAAACGCTTTGCCTCATTACCCGCAAAGAGGCGATGCATGATAAGGAAGGAAATCCTCTCCCTCTCGTTTCTCGCCATATGGCGGCCACCATTTTGAAACCAGAAAAGGAAATGGATTACCGCCTTCTTCACCAGAATATGTGGCAGGGGGTTTCAGAGACCATAGGAGCTTGTAAAATTCCGGTCTTTGATCTTTTTCTCACAGAAATTGATGGTCAGCTCATCGAGATCTATTATTTTGACTACGTAGGCAGTGATCTCGATGCTTCATTCAAAAAGATGGCGGCCGACCCGATCACCCGCCGATGGTGGAAGCTGACTGATCCATGTCAATCACCACTGCCGGGAGCACCTGAGGGAAATAACTGGCGCGATTGCAATCCCATGTAAGTCACGTTTTTTACATACCGAACCTTATCACCATGTCAAACACACCGATCAAAGGAATCTACGTTCCCAACATCACCCCTTACCACCCCGATGGCACACTCAACGAGGGAGAGCTTCGGAACATTGTCTCCTGGCTCATTGACAAGGGAGTATCCGGCATTTTCCCGAATGGAAGTCTCGGCGAGTTCATCCGCCTTAGCTTTGAGGAGCGGAAAAAGGTCATCAGCATTATTGCGGATGAAGTGGATGGCCGCGTTCCGATTCTTGCCGGAGCCGCCGAGCCCAACACTGACTTAGTCCTGGAGATGTGCCACCACTGTGCCGACCTCGGCTGCCGCGCCGTCTCGATCACGGGCCCTTATTATTTCAAACCCAGTCAGGAAAGTATCGAAGCCTATTTTCAAGATCTCGCCGAACGCTCCCCCATCGATATCGTCGTTTACAACATCCCCACACTGGCATCTGAGATCAGTGTCCCAGTGCTCACCCGCCTGGCCCTCAATTACCCACGCATTGTCGGCACCAAAGACAGCAGTGCTGACATGTGCCGCTTCCTCCATGTCATGAACGCCATCAAACCGACACGCCCCGATTTCAGCGTCATGGTTGGCTGGGAAGAACTGCTTGTTCCCACCATGATGATGGGAGGCGACGGAGGCACGGTCTCCACCGCAGGTGTAGCTCCTGAGGTGATGATGAAGATCTACCATGACTGTGTTGCTGGTAACTGGGAACAAGCCAAAGACTACCAATACAAACTTCTGGAACTTTTCCAGACGATGTTAACTGCCAAAAACTTCCCCACGGGGTTCCGGCTTGGATACGAAGCCCGCGGGTTTACTCCGGGCGGCGTAAGATTTCCAAACGCCCCCAGTGAGGTCAATGATCTCACGGCCATCAAAGATAAGATCTCCTGTTTACTTGGGGACTGTGGACTCGGCGATTTACCTCATTCCTGTAGTATCCCCAACTTCGAAGCCCAGGCTACGTACAACCCGGTCTCTATGGCCCAATCGACGCAAACCAGTGGAGTGAGCAGAAATGACGTGGAAGACATCGTTCGCAAAGTGATGAGGAACCTCAACATTTAAGATTTTACGTTCATGCCCACCAAATCTAACCCGTCTCTAGGCTTCATCGAGGTCAGGCACCTGTCGATCGCCGCCATCGTTGCCGACACCGTCACCAAGTCCGCCAGCGTCAACCTGTTAGGGCTCGAGCCTGCAGGCACAGAACTCACACTGATCCGCATTAGCGCGAAAAGCCCGGCGGAAATCAAAGCCGCGCTTGAGGCCGCAGAAAACGAAGCGGCCCGACTTGGCAGTGAAGCCACCACCACCATGCTGCCCAAACCCGACAGCAATATCCCCAAACTCAACGAAGGAAAAATGATCATCAACGGCCTCTATGGAGGTCGTGAAGAACTTAAACCCAACGACTACCAACCGAATAAATTCGAATCCAACACCACCATGTCAAAAAAACAAAAAGCCATAGGCATCCTTGAAACCCAGGGGCTTACCGCCAGCCTCGCAGCCAGTGACGCAATGTTCAAAGCGGCTGATGTCAGCCTTGTCGGCAAAGAAAAAATCGGAGCCGCTTACGTCACGATTGTGATCGAAGGTGACGTCGCCGCGGTCAATGCAGCAATAGAGACGGGAGCTGAAGCTATCGGGCAACTGGGCACTCTGATCGCCGCCCACGTCATTGCAAGGCCACACGATGACCTCATTGCCCTACTACCAGGCTAAATCATTCCCTGAATGCCCTAGACATAGGGCAGGGCATCCGCCTTGGCTTCGATTCCCTCACGGTGGTCGAGCAGCTCCTGAATGGGGTCCCAGCGGGCAGAAAGCAATGCCTCTCTAGCGGAATCAGGCATCGTAATATCAAAGGACTGCTCGCCATATTGAACCTGCATGGCCTCAAGGTCGATATTCACTTCCGTCTTGGGCTCCAATTCAATCGCAGCACTCAAGGATTCGATATTTTCTTTTGTGGCGCACACACAGGGCATCCCGATTCCAGTGGAGTTACCGAAGAAAATCTCAGCAAAACTCTCGGCAATCACGGCGCGAAATCCACAACGGTAAATCGACTGCGGTGCGTGCTCACGAGATGAGCCACAACCAAAGTTTGGCCCGGCAAGCATGATCGTTGCCCCGGCAAAACGAGGGTCGTCGATCGGGTGATTCAATGAGTTCCCCTCAGCGTCAAAGCGAATGTCATAAAACATGCCTTCTGCCAGGTCGTCAAAGGTAACACACTTCAAAAATCGAGCCGGAATGATACGGTCGGTATCGATGTCGGCACCTGGAACGAATACCGCCGTGCCGGAAACTTGGGAAATGGATGGAAGTGACATAATGAATAATCGTTGATGGTTTTATTGCACAGGTTCAATACGATAACCCGCTTGTTTCAAATAGTGTCTGACGTTTTTTTCTCCTAAATAATGAGCCGAGCCAGCGGCAAAAAATTGGACCTTCTCTGGATGCTTTTCGAGAGATGCCGCAATCACCTTGGCCATCCCGCGGTTACGCTTGAACAAAAAGGCTTCGTTCACGCGCGCCCGTAAGTCGTCATCGATTTCATCCCCCATCAACATGCCCTCTTTCAGCTTTGCCGCGAGCTGCTCGATGTCTCCCACCAGATAAGCATTGAATAATTCCTCGTAGGATCGACGGTTTTCCTTCCGGGCCTTGGCCACCTCATCAATCGTCACCTTGAGGATCGTTTTTTGTTCCTGAACCGTCAATCCGTCCATCCCTCCGATCTGCTGCTGAGGAGTTTCCAGGGCAAAGCACCCTTTACCCTTGGCTTTTGCCCGCTCCCAAAGCTGCACATCAAGCGCCTTGCCTCCTTTCAGCTGGTCGCCAAGCTGGGGTAACATCACAGCCACGGCCCACACTTTAAAGGCATCAAACGGCTTCACATCGAGAAGCGGGCTGATGGCTTTGATTTCGACTTCTAACCGCCGGTACAGGTCCTCCCCGAGGATGTCCTTGAGTGAGCGCCCATCACCCCGCATCAACATTTTCACCATGCCTACCATGTTGGCAGGCGACATATCCACCTCGGCATAAAAACGGTCGGACTTCTGGAACGCCTTTTCCGCCAGAGGATGCAAACTTGTCACGCGGGAATCGGACAAATGAATCGTGCCAAATAAATAGCTCGGCGTCTTCAACCCCTTGCCTTCGATCTTCCACAGCATCGGCTTCACCGGATGCTTGATCTTCTCGAGGTCCGGTTGTTCGGCAAGCGAAGCCATCACGCCTCCTAGCCACATCACCCCAACGGTGAGAATCAACGACAGTTTCTTTCTATGTTTCATCATGGGGTGCTTTTTTGATTTATGATTCGGAGACGGTAAACACCTCACGGGCATCTGCTATCTTACCCGTGACGGCAGCGGCAGCCACCATCAAGGGGCTCATCAGAACGGTTCGGCCAATCGGGCTCCCTTGGCGACCTTTGAAGTTCCGGTTCGACGATGACGCACATAACTGGTCTCCGATCAATTTGTCCGGGTTCATTGCCAGGCACATCGAACAACCGGCAGCTCGCCACTCAAACCCGGCATCGGTAAAGATCTGGTCAATGCCCTCTTTTTCACAAAGTGTCGCCGTGATCTGGGAGCCGGGCACCGCAATCGCCTTCACGCCATCAGCCACCTTGTGACCTTTTAAATAAGCTGCGACCTCTCGAAAATCGGAGATTCGGCCATTGGTACAGGACCCGATAAAGGCGACATCAACGTCCACCCCCTTGATGGGCGTCCCTGCAGGCAGCTTCATATATTCCAAAGCTTCCTCAATCACTGATTTTTCAACTTCATCTTTCGCCTGATCAGGATCCGGGATGGACTCTGAAATGGAAACCCCGTGGTCAGGAGAAATCCCCCAAGTCACGGTTGGTGCGATATCCGCGGCATCAATATTCACCACGTCCTCGTATTCGGCATCTGAATCAGAGGCATAGGAAGCCCATCGTTCCTTGGCCGCATCCCAACCCTCACCCTTCGGCGTGTAAGGGCGCCCTTCAAGATAATCGTAGGTCGTTTGATCCGGGTTGACGTATCCACAGCGGGCACCACCTTCAATCGACATGTTACATACCGTCATACGTTCCTCCATCGTAAAGGAGTCAAACACCGATCCTCCGTATTCGTAGGCGTAACCAATCCCTCCATTCGCACCCAGCAAGCGGATAATGTGCAAGGCCACATCCTTGGCATACACTCCCGGGCGAAGCTTCCCTTCGACGTTGATCCGCCGAACATTGAGCTTCTCCATGGCCACCGTCTGGGTGGCAAGAACATCACGAACCTGCGAGGTTCCAATACCAAACGCAATCGCACCAAAGGCACCGTGGGTCGCCGTGTGCGAATCCCCGCATACAATGGTCGAGCCTGGCTGGGTGATCCCCTGCTCGGGGCCGACAATATGCACGATCCCCTGCATCCCGGAAGAAAGGTCAAAGTACTTGATCCCAAATTCCTGCACATTCTTGCGCAGTTCCGTGATCATGGCATCCGCCAAAGGATCGGCAAATGGCTGCTGCTGGTTGTCCGTAGGCACGATGTGATCCACCGTGGCAAAGGTCCGATGAGGGTATTTGACGGACAGACCGAGGTCCCGGAGCATACCGAATGCCTGCGGGCTGGTCACCTCATGAATCAAATGCGTGCCGATAAAAAGCTGGGTTCTTCCGTCCGCCAAGGTTCCCACAGCGTGTTCATCCCATACTTTTTGATATAAATTCTTACCCATAATGAATTGAAAATGATCGTTCTGCGGCATCGCCGCCTGCGCGGAGACTCATAGCGCAATTTTTAAAAATGGCAAAGCTGGATTCCCTTAATCCTCATACTTCAAGCCTGATTTGAGGATCATCCCAAGAAATCTCCCATCAGGAACGTTCCTACCACTGTGAAAATTCTGCTGATCCTCGTGGCATTCACCGCCATCTACAGCTGCCGCAAGGCTCCTGCACCTATCCCCTCACCCGCGCTAGCATCCGTCTATCTCACACTCCCGGAGTTCCCTGTGGCAGCCCATGCTCCAGACATCACAAAACAGCAATCTGAGTTCATTGAAGCCCAACTGACCACAAAAGGCTGGAGTATTCATGGCAATCCAGCCTCGACAGATGAAATGCTCCTCGAAGATCAAATAAAGAAACAAAAAGACCTCATCCACACCCATGGATATCATGCCCACCTGCTGATCGAAGCTCCAAGCGACTCCCCATTTGGTCAAATAAGGAACATCATTCGCTCTGCAGCTAGAGCAGGCGTATCCACTGTCCTTTTTTGCTGCAAAGCAACAAAACACGCACCCAATCAAATCCGTTCCTCACTCCGTCTGGACTTGCCTTGCGCGTGCCATTTTTCCAATAGCAACACCAGCGCACCAACCCTCATCAAAATCGACAATAGTGAGCTTATTCAAATAAAAACCACATCCAGAGAGCAGTCCATTCACCAAGAAACCCACAGCAGAGATCTCCCTGAACTCCGCCTCATTATGAAACAATACATCAAAGAGAATCATCAAAAGGGAAACCAAGCCAACACCCAAATCCTGGCAACAAAACATACGCCATACCAGCGTGTGATCGACGTCCTCGATCTACTCCACCACCTGGATATCCAACATATTGATTTCGTCGATTACTTTGACGAGACTCCCGAGCCCATTCAAAACGCGCAACCAAAAAGACGCCTCCCCCCACCTCTACCAAGGCCTCCTCAATAGGCTATCCTATCCTTCCGTGATTTCCGAGTCTTCCGTGGTCCTCCGACCTCTTACTCCAGACTCGTATGATCTGCGGTTTCAAAATGCCCGAGCGGTTTCACCAGATTGGAGGGCAGAGGAAACTGCCGTTCCTGAATCCCCGGCGCCAGCTCAGGTTGGCTCTCATATCCCATACGCATCATTTCAAACTTGGCATCCAGGTTATCGACATAGTGTAATACCATCGCCTCCGGCGTTCTGGGCAAGGTGGGAGAGCCCCACTCATGGGTCCCGTGATGACTGGCGATCAAATGCAACAAATGCAGGTGCACATCCTCACTCTTCGGATTCAGTTCGTCCCACAACTCGGCTTCGTCTTCCTGCATCATTTCACGCCAAATCGCATTCGCTGTTTCAATCCCAAGCGGAATATGCCCTAACATTTCACCGTGAAGATGATATGGCTGGGTAAAGCCCACCTCAGGGTAAGAGTTTTCCCACATTTTTCCACAATCGTGAAACAAGACCCCCGCCGTTAACAAGTCCCTATTCAAATCAGGGTACACAGCACAGAGAGCCTGAGCAGAACGCATCATCTGAGCCACGTGCTCAACCAGCCCCCCTCTCCTCGCGTGATGGTTTTTCCGCGCCGCTGCGGTGCGCCGAAACCGGTCACCATACCGATCAATAAAATCGGCACATACCCGCTTCAACCGGGGGTCGCCAATCCCCCCACACATATCCAAAATCGATTGCCAATCCGCGTCCTGCCTCACTTTGGTTTCGGCATCCCCAGCCAAAAAGGCCTGCCCCTCCTCCTCATTGAGCAAGCGCATGTCCCATTTACCTGAATCGATCCCATACTGGCTCTGAGTCCACTCACCGCTGAGCCGTAACAACACACCATCGTCCAATTCCTGCAAGGCCTTGAATTGCGGCAAATTTTCCCACACCTTGAGTTTCATCTGCCCGGTTGCATCGACAAGCACCATTTCATAGTATGGCTTCCCAGACCGGGTTTCCCGCTCGGACTTCCGTTCTAACTGGACATCAAAACTAGCAGACAAAGGCTCGGCAGATGTCTGCTTTTGCAATTGGAAAATCGTCAGGTGAACCATAGCAGCAGCCTAATTTATTCACGAAACGAAACAAGCATCGATTCCTCCTGTTTGCATCTCACAAACATGATGGCCGCAACAGCGCGGCGAACCAAGAAATGGCACACGCAGAACATGCCCTGCTTTTCCATTGTTTTCGACGATTTTTTGCGCTAAAACTGACAACAAATGAAAAGGCACACATCCATCCGGACACTTATCCTCGCTGGGATTCTTGGAATCCACGCCCCAAGCGCACTGGCTGAGCTTCACACCTTCACCAACACCGAAGGCAAAACCATCCAAGCCGAAATCACCGAAGTCTCGTCAGGGAAGGTCAAACTCAAATTGAGTAATGGCAAAAACTACACCGTCCCATTCGCCAAACTTTCCGAAGCCGACCAAACTTACATCAAGGAATGGCACGAAAAAAACAAGGGCATGCCAAAACCCAGCCACTTTCGACTGGAGATCGACAGAAAAAGCTCCCGAGTAAGGGAAGACAAAGATAAAAGCAAAAATAGCAACACCCGCACCTCCAAACGCAACATCAGCTATTCCTTTGAACTTTCCTACAGCAAGACCCCTCCGGTCGAAGACGTCAGCGTCAGTTACCGAATCATCAAACGCAGCACCTACCGCGGTGACGATGCCGGAGAGCCTGAGTTCAAAGCCATTACCGGAGAGGAACATATCGACACACTCGATTCCAAAACGCCGGCAGAATGGCAAAGCAAGGAAGTCCTCTGCGAAGACTCATCCACCAAAAGTAAAACCAGCAGCAAAAGTAAAAAAGAAACGGTGCTCGGCATGCTCGCCGTTGTTTCTGTCGGAGATAAGGAACTCTTCAGACAATACGAACCACCCAACTTTGAAAAAGAGCTTAAAGAGTTAGAGGAAGAACACCCGGAACTCAAGCCCAAAGCAAAAAAGGAAACCAAAGCTCCCAAGAAAAAAAAGAAGGCCAAGGGAAACAATAAGGAGAAAGAAGAAAACAATAAAGACGAGAAAAAAGACGACCCCAAGAAATAAGAAAAAACGCCGACCGGAAACCAATCCGGACGACGTTTGAAACATGTAGTCAAGCGTCTTTCCTAACGGGTAATCACCCCGATTTCGGCAGCCGAGCTGTGCGGCTTGTTCTCGATGGAATGCACCCCGGTAAATCTCAAATAACGCACCCGGGGAAAGACTCTCTTGAAGCGAATCTCCCGCTGCGTCGGATCATTCTCGATATTATCGAAGCGACCATCCGAAGCGATCAACCACTTCTTCCCATCCCGGCTCAGCTCCACCTTGTATTGGTCAAGCACCCCACCACGTGAGTTTTTCCGAGGTAAATAGGTGAACCCTTTCAGGTCCAACTCTTCAACAAAATCAATGGTCAGGCTGTGCGGGTGAGGATCTTCTCCACCACTCCATTTGGAATGCCAGAGCGTACTGGGATCACCATCAATCGCCTTATCCGCGCCTTCCCCACTTTGAGGGTTCTGACTGGAAACATGATGAATTTTCCATTTGGCCTTGGAAAGGTCATAGCGGGCTGTCACGACCTCACTCTTCTCCTCACCCCGGACAGCGAGCACGTTCACGACACCGCCCTCCGGCAAGGCAAAAGGCTTTTTGTATACCGTGGATGAAGCTGTTGGTTGGGATCCATCCAAGGTGTAATGCAAGGATCCGCTCCCCTTGATCGTGACCATCCCATCCTGACTACGGCTCAGCGATGGAGACTTCAGCGGAGCCAAATCATGGTGAACTGACACATGGCTGAGCTTTGCCTCCAAGCGTTTCTGCAAAATGCGAACCCGAATCTTGTCCGTCTTCACATCTGAAAAACGCAGGATTTTTTTATAACCAATGGTGGTCCCTTTCGCGACTTCCTTCCAGGCGCCGTCAACCCAAGCATCCACCGCATGCTCTTCCACCCGCTGCCCTTGCGTTTTCACGGGCTCCATCAACATCACACGGTTGATTACGGTTGATTGATCAAGCTGATAGACGCCTTCTCCCCCGGGCTTCAAGCCTGCGGCTGTTTTTCCATAGGTTGCCCGGATTCTTTTCCCAGCTCCGAGCAGAGCCTTCACATCACGCTCCGCAAATCGCCCCTCACGGTTCGGTGGCACATTCAAAAGAAACACACCATTCCCCCCGACCGTCCGCTCATAGATATCGTAGACATCCTCCGCCGATCGCACGTGCTGTTTTTCATCCCGCCAGAACCATCCGTGACGAATAGAGGTATCCACCTCATTCACCCACCAGTGCACAAAGCCGGCACCCTTCAAGTGTTGGCGAGAACCCAGGTCTCCGCCACGCGCATCCGTCCACGCCCAATCTTCATACTTCCCCTTGATGGCCACGGGTGACCACTCACTCTGACGAGTCCCACCGTGTTCGTTGCCACACCAACGGACATCGGGTCCTTTGATGGCAATACAAGCATCGGGAGCCAAAGTGCGAATCAACTCCACCCAGGCTTCCCTAACATACTTCTGCCCCCCTTTTCGCTTCGGATGCGCACCATCAAACCAAACCTCATGAATCTCACCGTATTCGGTGAGTAGTTCATAGAGCTGGTTCAATACGTAACGGTTGTAATCATCCACTTTATATTGAAACGTAGGTTTTCCTGCTGGAATTTTACGACCTTTCATCGGATTGCTCTGAAAACTGGCCGGATCCGTAGGAATTATAGTGTCCTGATACTTACTCAGGTTTCCATATAACCCTTCTTTGCTTTCGATCTGATAGAGATCAGCCGGCGAAAGATACACCCCTAACTTCAAGCCATACTTTTTACAGGCATCCGAGAGGAGGCGAAGCACATCGCCCTTACCATCTTCCCAAGGAGAAGCCTTAACGGAAAACGTATCATTGTAGCGCGTCTGCCAGGTGCAATAGCCATCGTGATGCTTCACCGTGATCATCATCATCTTCATCCCGGCCTCCTTGGCCACCCGACACCACTGGTCGGCATCCACTTGCTTTGGGTTAAACACCTTGGGATCTTCCTCGCCATTCCCCCATTCAACTCCGGTAAAAGTGTTCGGCCCAAAGTGAATAAAACAAGTATACTCCAATTCCGTGTAGAGGCTTTGCCTCTTGGTCGGCAAACATTTCGTAGCCTTGGCCACGCGTAGATTCAAACTATCACCAGCATCAAACAATATCGTTTGACCTGGCTTGGTCGCTTCCAGTTTTTTAATTTCTTCTGGTGTCAGTTGCTGAGCAAATGCCGGGAATGCCAGCAGCAAGGTCAGCGGGGTTAATAGACGCTTCATATACATGTTTTGTTGTGTGTGTTCTTGTGTGTGTTGTTTTTACCATCCGATGATCACGCTATACGCGTTCATCTGGTCGAAAAATACAACAAAGGGCATGTCACCTCAAGACACACCCTTTGCTGAAATAGGATTATACAAAACCTAACGAATTAACATCGTGTTGGTTTTAATCATAGAGCGGCCCGTAATTCGAGCAGGCACGGAAATCCGAGCTCTCCAAATCATCGGTGCCGTGGGCAGCCCACGATGAGGGTCGGAAGACACGATCTTCGCTGACGTTGTGCATATAAACCGGAATACGGAGCATCGATGCCATGGTAATGAGATCGGCGCCAATCAGGCCGTAACTCATCACACAGTGGTTCGCGCCCCAATTGTTCATCACCGAATAGGTGTCACGGAATGCGCCCTTACCAGTCAGATTTGGGCAGAACCATGTGGTTGGCCAGGTCGGATTTGTACGTTCATCCAAGGTATCGTGAACTTCCTCGGGAAGTTCAACGGTGACGCCCTCGGCAATTTGAAGCGCTGGGCCGAGTCCCTTGACCAGGTTCAAGCGAGCGATCGTCGCCGGCATGCCGCCCTTTGTGGCATAACGGGTGCTCCAACCACCGCCGGGGAAGTATTCGGTCACTGACGGGTGCCAGGTCGTTGCATCCAAACAGGCCTGCACTTCGTCATCTGTGATTTCCCAGAATGGCTTCATCGCAGGTTTTCCGTCCTTACTCATCTGGCCAGTCCCATCCAGAGCGGCCGGGCCGGAGTTGATCAAGTGAAGCAAGCCGTTGGCTGCCGCACCGGAAAGATCGTAACCGGAGACGCGCTTTACCGCATCAGGAGACCAGTAAGTGCGCAAGTCGGCAAAGATCTGCGCTGTATTGGTCAGCAAATGACCAAACAACATGGTCACGGCATTCAGGGCATCATTCTCTGTAGCAAACTGATAAGGAGGACGTTTACCGTTCCAATCGAAGGAGGTCGTAAGAATGGCTTCCATAAAATCACCATTCGGGTAGTGGTCGGTCCACTGCCGCTGTCCTTGGAATCCTCCGCAAATAGCATTGCGGCCCATAGCCTCCTCGCCGTAGCCCAACTCAGCAAGCTTTTCATTACCCACCATCATATCGCGGGCAATGATGGCCATCTTGATCGAGGTTTCCCACTCGGAATCAAGCTGCTCACGGGAACGGGTGGTTTCGGGAGTATTGTAATCCTTGCCTTCAGGGCAGTTTTCCTTCACCCAGGCAAAGGCCTTGTCATATTCCTCCTGATCATAAATCCCCCGCTCAAAACGCCGGGCCAACTCAGTCATATCGACAGCTTCAACACGGATACCCAGGTAATCTTGGAAGAACTCGGGATCGACAACCGATCCGGCAATCCCCATGGAAGTTCCACCAAGGGAAAGATAGGATTTGCCGCGCATCAAAGCCACGGAGATACCAGCACGGCAAAACGACAGAATCTTGTGAGCCACATCGTCGGGAATACTGGTATCGCCGGCATCTTGAACATCACGTCCATAGATACCGAAGGCCGGCAAGCCTTTCTGAGTGTGTCCTGCAAGCACGGCAGCGAGATAAACGGCCCCCGGGCGCTCGGTCCCATTAAATCCCCACACGGCCTTCGGCGTGTGCGGGTCCATATCCATGGTTTCGGATCCATAACACCAGCAAGGTGTCACCGTCAGGGAAACCCCAACATTTTCACGCTTAAATTTATCCGCACAGGCTGAGGCTTCAGCCACTCCCCCGATGCAGGTATCGGCAATCACACACTCAACCGGTGAACCGTCCGGGTAGCACAGGTTTGCCGAAATAAAAGCGGCAGCTGCTTTGGCCTGGTTCATCGTTTGATCTTCCAGGGACTCACGCACACCACGGCGGCGACCATCGATGGTTGGGCGAATGCCAATCTTTGGCATGTTCTCTTTATTGAATACAGTTTTCATAGGTTGATAGTTTATTGGTTAGATTGAAAACGACTTTTTCATGCCGTTGAGATTGTTTAGGTTTTTGATGTTAGTTGGCAAAACCGCAGATAAGCATGCGCCCACTCATCTGATGGTTGCGGGGTGAAGGTTTTTGTGTCCATGGAATCGGCGACCAACTGACGCCCAGCCGCCACATTGGGCAAGGCACCGGTGGCCACCATCTGCATCATAATATTCCCGCAGGATGTCGCTTCCACAGGTCCGGCAACCACGGGAACCCCCAAGGCATCCGCGGCGGACTGCATCAACATGAGGTTCTTCGTTCCTCCCCCACCGGCGTTCAGACAGTCAAATTGCTTGCCTGTCACTTGTTGCAAGGACTCCGCAACCTGACGGTATTTCAACGCCAGACTTTCATTGATCACGCGTAAAATGGTTCCCTTGTCCTCTGGCACCTCTTGACCGGTCTTCCGGCAATACTCACGGATTCTCTCAGGCATATCCCCGGGAGAAGCAAATTCAGGGGCATTCGGATCAATAAATGCCGAAAAGGCCTCGGCTTCATCAGCCAAACGATCCAATACCTCGAAGCGTGTATCCTCACCCTGTTCCTTCCAGTGACGGATACTCTCCTGAGCCATCCACATCCCAGCGACGTTGTGCAGCAAACGCGTTGTCCCCTCAACACCTCCCTCATTGGACAAGCCAGCTTCGAAGGCCTCGGCGCTCGTCACCGGACACTCTGACTCCACCCCGATAATCGACCACGTTCCAGAAGAAAGCCACAAGCCACTTTGCGTCATCGGTAATCCGGCAACAGCACAGGCCGTATCGTGCCCGGCCGAAGCGACCACCTGCATGCCGGAGTGAACCCCGGTCCGTTCAACCACACTCGGATGAACCGGCCCCAGCACCGTCCCCGAAGGAACAATCCTACCAAACATCTGGCGAGGCAATTCCAAAGCATCAATCACATCCCAGGCCCAATCCTCCTCACTAGGGTTATACAACTGGCTCGTGCTGGTGATTGTACGCTCATTCGCTTGCTCACCACTGAGCCAGTAGGCCAATAAATCCGGAGTAAACAAAAGGCGATCCGCAATATCCAGCCCCGGATTGCCTCGCATCCGCTCCGCCAATAAATGTAAACTGGAATTGTAAAAGGCAGCTTGCACCCCGGTCTTGGCATACACCTCCCGCAGCGGCATCCGCTTCTCCAATTCTGCCTGCATCCCCTCAGTTCGAGGGTCCCGGTACTGTCGATGCCCACCCAGCATGTTGCCATTTCGATCGAGCATCGCATGATCGCAGCCCCAGCTGTCCGCAGCGATGGAAACGATCGCATCACCAAACAGATCCACAGCTTTTCGTATCCCCTCCTGAATCGAGCTAAAAAGCTGCAAGGTATTCCAATGACAGGCGCCATTCAACTCCACACCATCGTTGGAAAAACGATGCACTTCTTCCAGCTCCAGCTTGGAGCCATCATACTTTCCAGCCACCAGCCGACCAGAACCAGCTCCCAGATCTATTGCGAGATACACTTGCATACCTTTACTATGTTGGATTTATTTGGGTTTATTTGGTTTTCCAAGTCAAGCAGAGATCACATCGACTCCCACATTTTTTACAGCCTCCAACACAAGCGGGTCAGCGCCCTTGCTCGTGATCAGAGTGGAAAGCTGGGAACAATCGGCGAAAAAGAAAGCTGAACACTGTCCAATTTTTGTTGCATCTGCGAGAAAACAAACATCTTCCGCACATTCGATGACATGCTCTTTAAATGCAGCCTGCCGCGAATTCCCCTCACTGACACCGCGCTGTAAGTCCAGACCGTTTCCAGAAAAAAACATCCGGTGAATATTGTACCGGAGTAGCGTTTTTTCTGCAGCAGCCCCGATAAACGAACGCGACCGTGCCTCATACAGCCCGCCGGTGCTCACCAGATCCACCTGCTCCATCCCCCCGACAGCAGACACCACATCATGGGCATTGGTCACCACCGTGATCGGAAAATCCGGCAGATACTGCGTGATCGACAACGCGGTGGAACTGGCATCGATAAAAATCGTCTCCTTCGGCTGAATCCTCTGGGCTGCCGCCTTGGCAATCTCGTTTTTCGCCTCCCGGTTCATCAGTTGGCGCTCAGTCAGCGACAACTCGCGAAGCGCCCGCTTCGGCGGAATCGCGCCACCATGAGTCCGCACTAAAAACCCCTGATTCTCCAAGACTTCAAAATCCTTCCGAATGGTCTCGTCCGTCACGCTGAGCAACGAAGCAATCTCTTTGGTTCGAACTGAACCTTGTTCAGACAAGGTTTTCAGTATTTGATGGTGACGTTCTGCAGCTAGCATAATTCTTTGAATAGTTGGACTTTTTAGGGAAATTCTTTGTTTTTCGTTGACTTGTCAATAAAAAGCTGGGAAATGTGCGTTGTCAGCCAACAATTTTCATGTCAGCTCCACAACAAAATAACACACCACGCGGCGTAATCGAGCATATGGTCCGCGAGCAGGTCTACAAGGAAATGGGCCTTCCTCTCCCTCCCCAGGCCAAAGCGCCAAACGGGTTGGTCGTCAACATCAGTGCCCGCCATTGCCACCTCACCCAAGAGGCCGTCGAAGCCCTCTTTGGCCCGGGCCACCAACTCACCCCGATGAAGTGGCTCTATCAGGAGGGTGCCTATGCCGCCAAAGAATCAGTCACCCTGATCGGCCCCCGTAGCCGCGTCATCTCCAATCTACGCATCCTCGGCCCCTGCCGCGACCTCAACCAGGTAGAACTGGCCTTCACCGACGCCATTGCACTCGGATTCGACGTCCCCATCCGAATGTCCGGAGACGTTGCCAACACCCCGGGCTGCATGCTGATGGGACCAAACGGCTATTTTAAAATGGATGAAGGCGTCATTCGGGCTCAACCCCACGTTCACATGCACCCCGACGACGCCACTTTCTACGGAGTCCAACACCTCGACAACATGAAGCTCAAGGTTCACGGCCCCTGCGCCACAACCTTCGACAACATTGTGGTCCGCGTCGACAAAAGCTTTAACCTCGAAGCCCATATCGATACCGACGAAGGAAACGCCTGTGGACTCAAACCCGACACCTTCTGCGAACTCATCAAATAAGTCCGCAAACACGCATCAACAAACAAACAATCAACTACAAACCAACTAACATACCATGAACAAAGCCCTAGGAATGATCGAAACAAAAGGCTACGTCGGCAGCGTCGAAGCAGCTGACGCCATGTCCAAAGCCGCTGATGTCGACATCGTCAAGCAAGTCCAAATCGGTGCAGGATACCTCACCATTCTCATCCAAGGAGACGTCGGCAGCGTGAAAGCAGCCGTCGATTCCGGAGCAGAAGCCGCCGGACGCGTCGGCGAACTCGTCAGCGCCCACGTCATCGCTCGCCCAGCACCCGAACTCCTCAAACAGTTCGATATCTAAGCCCACCCCAACTGTAACCACCAACCAATTCATATTATGGCCAAACAAGCACTCGGAATGATCGAAACCGTCGGTCTGACCTCACTCGTCGAAGCAGCTGATGCTGCCATTAAAGCCGCCGATGTCACCATGACCGGCTGGGACAAAATCGGTTCCGGACTCGTCTGTGGATTTTTCGTCGGTGACGTTGCCGCCGTGAAAGCGGGCATCGAAGCCGCCGCCGAAGCCGCCTCACAAGTCGGCGAAGTCAACTCCACCCTCGTCATCCCCCGCCCTCACGAAGAACTCGGACAAATGGGCCCCTGGATTTCCTAGGGTAGGACAGGTTTTCAACCTGTCGCCATCCCAAGGGTCCCCAGGAGTCCCAAGGAACTCAACAGCCACACTCCTATCCACCCGCAACGGCAACCACCATGCACATCCTCATCGCCAACCTCGGCTCCACCTCATTCAAGTACCGGCTCTATCAGATGAACGGTCAGGATGAGTGCGTCCTTGCCTCGGGTGGCTTTGAACGGGTGACCGACTACGCTGAGGTTATCCAGCAGGCGCTCGCCGAACTGGTTGACCAAGGCCATCTCAAAAGCATCGAAGACATTGATGCCGTGGGATTCAAAACGGTGCTTGGAAAAAACCTGAGTGGATGCGTGGATGCCGATGAGAAGGTGATTGCAGCGCTTGACGGCTTCCGTGAGGTCGCTCCGGCGCACAACCCACCCTATGCAGCAGGAATCAAACTCTTCCAAGAGCTGCTCCCACAGTCCCGCTTGGTCGCACTGTTCGAAACGGCATTCTATCAATGGATTCCCGAATCGGCATCGCGATACGCCGTACCTCAATCGTGGTATGACGCTGGCATCCGACGCTATGGTTTCCATGGGGCCAGCCATAAGTTTGTGGCGGAGCGCTCGGCAGAGCTCATGGGCCGTGAGGACGTTGCCGAGGTCGTTCGCAATCTGTATCAGGACGGACCTCGCACCCTGAGCGGTAAACCGCTCCGTGTGATCTCCTTCCATCTGGGAGGCAGCAGCTCCGTCACAGGGATCCGCAATGGCGTCGCCGTTGGAACCAGCATGGGGTTCTCACCTCAAAGTGGCCTCCCCCAAAACAACCGGGTGGGTGATCTCGATTCAGGAGCCATCCCTTTTGCCATCAAAACCTTGGGCATCAGCATGGAGGAAGCCGAGCAGACATTGACCAAAAAATCAGGACTACTCGGCGTCTCAGGAGTCAGCAATGACCTGCGAGATATCCGTCAAGCCGCCGCAGGGGGCAACCCGGATGCGCAACTGGCACTGGACCAACTGATCCACTCAGCCAGACAATGGGCGGCCAGCTACCTGTTCGACCTTGGCGGGCTTGATGCCCTGGTCTTCACTGCGGGAATCGGAGAAAACAACGCCTGGTTACGTGAAGCCATCTGTGCGGATCTGGAAGACTTCGGCGTTGAAATCGATGTCGATAAAAACAACGCCTGCCAAGCTCAGGAAGCCATCATCAGCAGCGACCAATCCAAAGTAAAAATCATCGTCATCCCGGCTAACGAAGAACTCGTCCTTGCCCGGGAAGTGACTCGAAAAATTTCATAACAAACCATTCTAACCAAACAACATTATGACCAAACAAGCAATCGGAATCCTCGAAACCAAAGGCCTCACCTGCCTCGTCAACGGCACAGATGCCATGCTCAAATCCGCCAACGTCACGCTGGCCGGACCCATGCGCCAAATTGGCAGCGCCATGTGCAACATCGTCATCCAAGGTGATGTCGCAGCCGTCAAGGCCGCCATTGATGCTGGAGCCGCAGCAGCCAGTCAAACCGGAACCGTCCTCAGCGCCCATGTGATTGCACGCCCTGACGCAGCCATCGAAGACATCCTTCCCAAGGTTGCCAAAGCTGCCGGACGCGCCAAGAAGTAAACATTCATTCCTTTTGGTCAACGGACGCGGATTCCCAATGGGCTCTCCGCGTCCGGAATGACCGAACAACAGCCAAGCTCACATCCATGTTCCTCGCAGAAGTCATCGGCCACATTGTGGCGACAAAAAAAGACGACAGCATGCAGGGTAAGAAGCTCTTGCTTCTGCGCCCGCAACTGGTCGATGAAAACAACCCGACCCAGTTCCGCAACGGAGCCAACACCATCGTTGCCGTGGATAATGTGGGTGCGGGAGAAGGTGAACTTGTGATGTTTTGCCAGGGCAGCTCAGCCCGCCAGGCCGAAGGACTCAAACCCCTCCCCGTTGATGCCGCCGTGATCGCCATTGTCGATACCGTCAACGTGCTCGGCAAAAAAATCTACAACTGCCACTAATCAGCCTTTTTTTCCCAGATGAAAACCATCGATCAAGAAGCCCTTCGCAACGTCGTGGAAAATGTAATCCAGCGATTGCACACCCAACCAACGACAGCCCAAGCGGCTCCCCCCGCAAGTTCAGCAAGCGTGCCCACGCAAGTCCCCCAACCGGCAGCGACCAAAGATGAGTCCTGCGGATGCAACAAGGCACCTGAAACCGGCGGCAAACACGGTGTGTTTTCCCGGGTTTGCTACGCAGCCGAAGCCGCTCATGGAGCCTTCCTCGAACTCAAGGAACTCGGAGTCGAAGGCCGCTCCCGCGTGATCGAAATCGTCAAAGAACTCTGCGTCTCCAATGCTGAAGCCTGGGGGAAATTTGAACTGGAAGAAACCAAGATCGGACGACTCGACCACAAAATTGAGAAACTTCAAATCGTCGAACACGTTCCTGGCGTAGAGTGGCTGCGGCCCGATGCCATGAGTGGAGACTATGGCATCACTCTGGAAGAATACGCCCCTTTCGGTGTGGTGGGAGCCATCCTCCCCGTCACCCATTCCGTGCCCACCCTCACCGGCAACATCATCAACATGGTGGCCGCCGGCAATGCCGTTGTTTTCAACCCTCACCCCGGGGGAGCGAAAAGCGCCGCGCTGGCAGTCCGCGCCTACAATGAAGCCATCGAACGCGAACTCGGCATCGACAACCTGATTTGCACCATCGAAAAACCATCGATCGAAACCTTCGAAAGTATCTGTAAAAATGACAAAATCTCACTGCTTGCCATCACCGGTGGCCCGGCAGTGGTCGAAGCCGCCATGAAATCAGGCAAGCGCTCCATTTGTGCTGGCCCCGGCAACCCGGTCGTTGTGGTCGATGAATCAGCGGACCTCAACAAGGCCGCTACCAACATCATTGCTGGAGCCGCCTACGACAACAACCTGCTTTGCATTGGAGAAAAAGCGGTCTTCGTTGTCGCCTCCGTTTTTGCCAAATTCGTCCAAGCGATGAAAGACGCCGGAGCCGTCCAGCTCAGCAAACCACAACTGGAAAAACTCACAGCCGTCGCATTCAATATCGAGCAAGGTGCAGGAGGGTGCTCCCAAGCCGTGCTCAACCGCGACCTGATTGGAGCAGACGCTTCCGTCCTCGCCAGCCATGCCGGCGTAAGCGCCCCGGACAGCACCCAGCTCCTCTTTGCTGAAACGGAGGCCGACCACCCCTACGTGCAAAAAGAACAGATGATGCCCATGGTCCCCATCGTCCGGGTCCCCGACTTCAAAACAGCAGTGGCCTTGGCCAAGGAGGCCGAACACGGCTACCGTCACTCCGCCATCATCCACTCGACCAATGTCGACCACATGACCTATATGGCCAAAGCCATGGACACCACCATCTTCATCAAAAACGGATCCTGCGTTGCAGGGCTCGGACTTGGTGGCGAGGGCTACCTCAGCTACTCCATCGCGACCACTACGGGAGAAGGCATTACCACCCCCAAAACCTTCACCCGGATCCGCCGCTGCGTCATGGTCGAAAACCTGCGGATTGTTTAACAGGCATACCTGCCGCCCCAGCGGCAGCAAAAAACTTACTACCTGATAAATTAACTATTAACTGTCCACCCTATGATCCACGCCCAAGTAGTTGGAAAGGCCGTTGCCACAGCGAAACACCCTTCGCTGAATGGCTTCAAAATGCTGCTTTGCCAACAACTGGATGCGGAAGAAAAGGCATCCGGCACACCGTTTGTAGCCATCGACCTCTTCGGCGCGGGCATGCACCAAAAAGTCTTTGTCAGCACCGACGGCATCGAGGCCCGTGGCATTGTGCACGACGACCACTCACCCGCCCGAATGTTCATCCAAGGCGTCATCGACTCCTAAAATCCGCCGCCCCGGCGGCGCAATCATCCCCTATTTCCTAATAACTATTTCCCAATAACTATCCAATGCGTATCGGCCAAGTCATCGGAAAAGTCACCATGCACACCCAGGAGGATTCCCTCACGGGTGCCCGCTGGCTACTGGTGAACCCGGTGGACACCGCTCAACTCAATTCCTGCATCAGCCGTCAACCCGGGCTAACAAGCCAGCCATCACTCGTCGTCTACGACAACCTGGGAGCCGGAGAAGGTGATATCATCGGCTTCGTCGAAGGAGCCGAAGCCACCGCCCCCTTCGAGCAGCCAACACCGATCGATGCCATCAGCCTCGCCATTTTCGACACCCTTCACTACGAGGCCCCCACTCACTAATTTTTACCCAAGCTACCTTTTCAACCATGAAGAAAGTCTACACAGCCAAAGACATCGAAGCCATGCTTAAGCAAGGCACATGCCTGAAGACCATCCCTGCAGGATCCATTCTCACGCCCTCGGCCAAGGATGCCATCCGCGATGCAGGAAAAACCATGCCGAACCTCCGCAGCGGGCCTTCAAGCCCCGCTGTTCGTTCTGCTGCCGGATCAGTCAACAACGACCGCTTTCCGCCACTGCCAGCAGGCATTCCAGCTGTGCCACCCGAGCCCATCGTGCCCAGCATGGAATACCACTGGGTTCCCGGAGGTGACCCTAACACCCCGGAGGAAATCCAACGTTTTTTCCACTCCCCCGAAATCTTGAAACTCAAGGACGACATGGTCCGCACCGCTCACAAAATGTGGGCCCGCAACATGGTCGACGGCAATGGCGGAAACATCACCGTGCGCGTCGGAGACAACCTGGTGCTCTGCACCCCCACCCTGCGATCCAAAGGTGAACTCAAGGCGGACGAAATCGCTTTAATCGATTTAGACGGCAACCAAAAAGCCGGCTGGCGCAAGCGGACGTCCGAGGCCAACACCCACCTTGCCATCATGAAGGTGCAGCCCAAGGCAAAAAGTGTGATCCACGGTCACCCACCCTATTCCACGGCCTTTGCCGTCGCCGGCATCGAGCCCCCGACCTGCCTCTGCTCGGAAGCCGAGATCTTCACCGGAGCTATCAAGCTGGTGGGTTACCACACTCCGGGCAGCAAGGAAATCTGCGACGCCGTCGCCGATATAGCCAAAGACAACCCGGCCATCCTTCTGGCAAACCACGGGGTGATGACCTGGGGAACCGATCCCGAAGACACTTACTGGAAGATGGAAAACATGGAAACCGCCTGCCAAACCGTCTGGGTAGCCAGCCAACTCAACGGCGGCAAACTCCAGAAAATTCCATATGAAAAAATGCAGGACATCTTCGAGATTCGTCGATCCATCGGCATGGAAGACCCACGCGAAGGCATGAAAGAGTGCGAACTCTGCCAAAACGATGAATTCCGGCCCGGCGCCGTCTGCCAGGTGCCCGCCGCCGATGATCCATCCCAACTCAACTCCGAAGCCGAAGTTCTCGTCAAACAACTCACCAACGAGATCATGAATAAAATGAGCTAGAGACTCATCCCTTAGCCGTGATGCGTTAATGGGATGATTACCCAATCATTTCAGGTTACGCAACCTGGTAACGATTCACTGATAACCGATAACTGGCAACCGATAACCGATAACTCAAAACCATGAAAACAACCATCATCGGCGGCGGTGGCCGCGTCGGCTCCAATGCGGCGATCTGCCTGCAGTGCGCCGGCATCGTCTCTGAAATTCAAATCCTGGACGCCAACACCGAACTTGCCGAAGGTGAAGCTCTCGACCTCCTGCACGGAGCCTCCTGCCTGGCCGACCAGCGTATCTACGCGGGCGACTACGAACGGGCGTCCGACTCCGACCTCTTTGTCATCACTGCGGGACTGCGCCGCAAACCGGACGAAAGCCGCCTCGACCTGATCAACCGCAACGTCGGTCTGTTCTCTCAAATTCTCAACAGCATCAAGTCTGCCGGTATGAAAGACGATGCCATCGTCTTTGTCGTCTCCAACCCAGTCGACATCCTGACCCACCTCGCGGTTAGCTACCTCGGACTTCCCAGCAATCAGGTCATTGGCTTGGGAACGATGCTCGACACCGCCCGCTTCCGTTCACTCATCGCCAACGACCTCAATCTGGCCCCGACTCAGGTGAAGGCCCTGATCCTCGGAGAACACGGCGACAGCATGCTGCCCATCTGGTCATCCGCCACCGTCGGGGGACTGCCACTCTCAGGAGTCGATGGCTGTGACGCCAACTACCAACGTCAGATCTTCGAACGCACGAAAAAATCCGGAGCCGAAGTCATTTCCCGCAAGGGTGGCGCTGGTTGGGCCGTTGGCGCCACTATCGCAGAAACCGTTCACTCCATCGCTTTGGATAAAAAACAAATGCTTCCCGTCTCCAGTCTGCAAACCGGCTGCTACGGACTGAAAGACGTCTGCCTCAGCGTGCCCACGGTCGTCGGCCGGGCGGGAGCCGAGCAACATGTCGAAATCGATCTTTGGCCAAAAGAAAAACAAGGCCTCCAAGCATCAGCCAGAGCCCTGCAACAAATGCTCTCCAACATTTCCTAACCAACCTTAATCAAGAGCCTTCCCCAATCGGAGCAAGGCTCTTTTTTTTCTCACCTTCCTGCTATCCACTCTCCCTGCCCGGCACCCACTATAGGCACCCCCTGTGACACGGCACTTCCCATCCAGCGATCCACGCACAGCCATGACACATCAGAAAACACCTGTCGTCCCAAAGAAGCACCTCCTTACATTCATCCTGCTCACCTCATGTTTTGCCGCGTGGGGGCTGGCGAACAACATGACGGACCCGTTGGTAAAAACCTTCAGCCGCATCTTCAGTATGGGACCTGTGCAGTCTGCCTTTGTGCAGTTCTCATTCTACGGCGCCTATTTCTGCCTCGCTCTCCCCGCCGCCTTCATCATCAAAAAGTGGTCCTATAAAACCGGAGTCCTGGTCGGGCTGGGCATGTTTGTCATCGGAGCCTTTTTATTTTACCCGGCCAGCCAATTGATGGCCTTCAATCTGTTTCTGATTTCGATTTTCATTCTCGCTGGAGGACTCTCCATTCTGGAAACCAGCTGCGACCCCTACATCCTCGCGCTAGGTGACGAAGACACCGCCACCCAACGACTCAATCTGGCCCAGTCGTTCAACCCGGTCGGGTCGCTCATCGGAACCGGACTTGCCGCCGCGTTCATCCTGCCAAATATCAACCCCGCCACTGACAAAGAACGCGCAGCCATGCCCGCTGAAGAACTCACGGCAATCCAGCAAAGTGAACTTGCCGCCGTAATGACACCATACATCGGCATGGCCTTCACCCTCCTGCTGCTCTGGTTGATTTTTGCTTTTATGAAGATGCCCAAAGCATCCAAAGAAACATCATCCTTCGACCTCAAGGGAACCTTCGACCGCCTGCTCCACAACAAGCATTACACCTTCGGAGTCATAGCCCAATTTTTTTACGTTGCCGCCCAGATCTGCGTCTGGACCTTCACCATCCACTACATCTCCGCCATTTATGAACATGGCAATGGAGCGCCCCTGACCCGCTTCCTCGAAACCTCAGGACTACTGGGTGTCGTCGATCATTTCGGTTTCGATACCCAGAACTTCGCCGGTGAAAACATGGCCGGCATCTATCATTTTTTTGCACTATTCATCTTTTTGACGTTTCGTTTCATCTGCACCTTGCTGATGAAGCTCATCCGCCCGAGCATCATGCTCACCACGCTTGCCTTGATCGCCATTGCGCTTTGTGTCGCGGTGATGGCCTCGGCCAACCTCAGCAGCGTTCTATGCCTCATCGGCATCTCCGCCTGCATGTCGCTGATGTTCCCGACCATTTACGGCATCGCCCTCCACGGACTGGGAAACGACACTAAAATCGGTGCTGCCGGTCTGGTCATGGCAATCCTTGGCGGGGCCTTGTTTCCCTTACTCCAAGGATACATCCTCAAGATCAGCAGCGTGCCCGTGTCCTACATTGTGCCGCTGGCCTGCTTCATCATTGTTGCCTTCTACGGGTTCTTCGATCTCAGCACCGAACGCAAAGCTCACACCGACGAGCCTGCCGCGCTCTAAACGACTAGGAAACGTGCTGACCCCGGTATGCCGAGGGCGTCACCCCCACCATCTGCTTAAAGACCTTGGAGAAATGATAGGTGTCTGAAAAGCCGCAACGATCGCTGATGTCGTAATGCTTGAGGTTCGTCTGACAAAGTAACTGCTGCGCCAAATGCACTCGACGACGCATCACGTAACGCATCGGTGTCACCTGAAAATCACGCTTGAACACCCGGCAAAAATGCTCCGGACTCAACCCCATTTGTTCGGCCAAAACATCAAGCCCCAAGCCCTCATGCAAGTGGCTGTCAAGATAGCGGAAAACCGGAAGGTAACTCGCACGGTCGTGCCGCAGCAACGAATCACTGTCTGCCGCTAAAAAAGGCATCAACAAGCCCAACAGCTGCTGCGTACGCTTCAATTCGCCCCAACCACTGTGCACCTCCATCGCCGCCAACAACTCTCGGAAATTGGACTCCACTTCTTGCCTCGATTCCACTTTCAGTTCACGAGGCACCCGCAGCATCTCAAATAACCCAATGCCATCGTGCATCTCCGCACGAAAATGGCACCACATCAATGTGATCGACTCCTCACAGCGGTGCCGGTGAAATACATTCGAAGGAATCAAATACAGATACCCTGGCCGCAAACGCAGCACCTCATCGTCAAACTCCAGAACGGCCTCCCCCTCCTCAACATAATACAAACGGGCATAGTGCGTTCGAACCGACTGATTTTTCCATTCTCGCCCCAACTGCATCCGATATCCGCATAATACATGAAACGATGCACCAGAAAACAAAGGATCATACGGGATATTCCTCCATCGGTAACCACCTCCAGCTTCTTCTTGAGAGATAAAGTCCATATCAATGAGATACAAAAACAACACAAAACCTTACATTGATGAATGCCCTTCTCTTTCATAAGATGTTGTCGGCTATGAAAACGACCGACCATACCGTTCCATCCGCGTTTCAAATCAACGAACGACTTGCCTACTTACGCGAACGCCGAAACGAGCTCGCACGCAGTCACAAACGCGACCTCTACTGCGACAATGCCGAGTTTCTCATTTACCACTGGTCGGGCAAGGCCGAAACCTTCGCCGCCGCAACAGGTGAAAATGCTGCCAGCGAAGATGAACGCATCAATGTTGGCGACCACACCTGCCGCATCGATGTCGGAGGCCCCTTCCCCTACGCCGATCAAATGCCGTCGAAAGTCGAAGGCTACGAAGCAACCGTCACCAACTGGGCCAAAGATTATGCGTATTTCCTCCGCCACAGTGAGGCTGAAGTCCACCCGCATGAACAAATCGTCGGCGAATACCACTGGCAGCTTGATGAAGCCCGTCACTACAAATTCCCAGACTCCCACGCCCGGCTCGGCCTGAAGGCCAGAGAACTCGGCGCCGGCGGGTTCAGCCTCGCCCACACCTGCCCGGACCTCTCGATTGGCCTCGAACTCGGCTGGTGCGGCCTGCTTGAAAAAGTCCGCAGCAACCGCAAACGACTGTGCCAACATGGTGACGAACAAGGTGTCTCCTACCTCGATGCCAGCGAGCAAATCATCCTCGCCATCATCGACTTTATCCAACGACACAGCGACAAAGCGGCCCAACTTGCAGAACAAACTGACGATCCGGAGCTGAAGAAATCCTACCAGACCACCGCCGAAGTCTGTGCGCACATCGCCGAATCCCGCCCCTCCACCTATCACGAGGCGCTCCAATTCATCTACCTGTACATGATCTGTGAGCGCATCAACGGACACGGAAATGGCTACGGGCGTTTCGACCTTCTCCTGAACCGTTTTTACCAGCACGACAAAGCCGAGGGCCTCATCGACCGCGACCGCGCCCGTGAACTCATGGCCGAATGGTATCTAAAATACGGCCCGCACCTGAGCTACGGAGGCCGACTTCAGGATGGATCGGACGCCACCAACGAGATGAGCTGGATCGGTCTCGAAGCCTACGACATGGTCGGTGGATATAATCAATTCGGAGTCATGTGGCACACCGACATCGACCCAGATTTCTGGCGCTACTCCTGCGACGTCGTTGGACGCCACGGCTGCGGTGTTCCCGCTCTGGTGAACTACGATGTCATCCACGCCTCCGAACTACGCAGCGGCTATAAGCCCGAAGACGCCTGGAATGTCTCCTACAGCGGCTGTCAGTGGTACTGCGGCGTCGGGCGGGAATACCAGGATCAGGATGTCAACTGCGTCGTCCTGATCAGCCCGATGCAGCGGGCCATCAATCTTGCAATCGAGAAAAACGTCAGCCATTGGACCCCATTCTGGGACATCTACTGCCATGAGGTTGATCGCACCTGTGACGCTCTCGTCGATTTTAAAAATGAAGCCTACAAACACCATGCGCAGCTCTGGCCGGAAATGGTCTGCTCGCTGATGATGCATGGCCCGATCGAAAAAGGCCGCGACATGACCGACTTCGGAGCCGTTGATTACAACTTTGTCTCGGTCAACGCCCTCGGCGTCCCCAACGTCGTTGACTCACTCTACGCGATCAAATCCGCAGTCTTTGAAAACAAAAAGTTCACTCTGGAACAAGTGCGTGACGCCTGTGCCCGTGACTGGACCGGCGACGGAGAAGAAGCCATGCGCCTTAGCCTGCTGAATCTACCAAAATTCGGCAACGATGAAGATGGCGTGGATGCGATGGCGGTTCAAGTTTCCGAGCAACTGCGCGAAGTCCTCGAATCCAAACGTAATATCAAAGGAGGCAACTTCCGTCCGTCTCTGTTCCAATATATGGGTCACACGGTTGCCGGCCCCTACCTCGGAGCCACCCCGGATGGCCGCAAAAAATCCGAACCTCTCGCCCATGGTATGAACCCAATGCACGGGCGAAATAAAAACGGTATGACCGCGACTGCCAACTCGTTCTGCAAACTCGACTTCGCCAAGTATCAAGGGGGCTCGATGCAAATCGAACTCCATCCAAGCTACTTCCCGGAACACGTCGCACGAGGAGCTCTCGTCGACAACTTTGCCACGGCCTTCATGCTGAAAGGAGGCGTCCAGATCAACCTCAACGTTTTCGACCTCGAAGAACTGCGCGACGCCTACGAACATCCGGAAAAAACCGAATACGACGACATCGTCGTCAAGGTCACCGGTTACTCCGCCCACTTCACCAAAATGGACCGCCAGTTCCAAAAAGAATTTGTTGAACGCGTCAACTACGGCTCGCTTGAAGACTAAATCACCCAATGCGTATGCTTCCACGGATCGAGCGAAAAGGCCACACCTTCAGTGTGCGCCGCATGCAGACACACGACGGTCCGGGAATGCGCACCACCATCTTCCTAAAAGGGTGCTCCTTACGCTGTGCCTGGTGCCATAACCCGGAGGCAATCAGCAGCGTGAGGGAAGTCTGGTGGCACGCCGACAAATGCATCGCCTGCCAGGACTGCATCACGGCGTGTCCGAAAAATGCGCTAGAGCTGGCAGCCGAGGGCATGCGCATTGATCGAGAGCTCTGCAACGGCTGCTACCGCTGCGTCAACGCCTGCCCGGCGAAGGCAATGGAAGCCTTGCGCGAGGACTGGTCGATCGACGAGCTCATGCGTGAAATTGAAAAAGACTCAATGTTCTACATCACCGGTGGTGGTGGCATCACGGTGAGCGGCGGCGAACCTCTCTCCCAGTGGCGATTTACCCGCGACCTCCTTCAACGCTGCCAGCAAAAGGGAATCCACACAGCCATCGACACCTGTGGCCATGGATCAGCCGAAGCAATCGAAGCCCTGCTGCCACACTGCAAGCTCATCCTCTTCGACCTCAAAATTGCCGATCCGAAAATGCACACACAATGGACCGGGGACGACAACGCCCGCATCCTCGATAACTTGCACATCACAGCTCGCCACGTCCGCCAACGTGACGACCTTCAACTTTGGATTCGCACCCCGCTCATTCCCTCTGTGACCGCTACCGAAGAAAACATCACCGGCCTTGCCCACATTATTGATGCCGAATTCAATGACACGATCTCCCGCTGGGAACTCTGCACATTCAACCCGTTATGTGCTAACAAATACCATCAACTTCATCGAGTATGGCCCTTTGAGCATGCGCCCTTGATGAGCCACTCGGAAGCCCAGGCGCTCCATCAGACAGCCACAACTCAATGCCGACTGAACAAGGCCCAAATCATACTCAGCGGCAGGACTCGAAAAGGATAATCCAACGGGCTCGAGCCCTTTAATTACCGAGCTTACACCTTGACACCACCAAGCCCCCACCTATAGATTCCTTCGCCATGCTCAAAGGAATATCACCGATTCTATCACCCGAACTGCTAGCCACACTCTGCCGCATGGGCCACGGCGAAGAAATCCTGCTCGCCGACGGGCATTTTCCAGCCCACGAATTCAGCGACACCGTGATCCGGGCCGACGGACTTAGCATCCCGGACTTACTCGATGCCATCCTCCCTCTCTTTGAACTCGATGCCTATGACCCTGCGCCTGTCATTACGATGGAAGCCGTTGAAGGCGACAGCCTGGCCCCAACAGTCGAAGGTTCCTACGCCGAAGTCATCGCACGCCACAGCGAGCTCAACCCGAAGATTTCACGGCTCGAACGCTATGCCTATTACGAGCGCGTTCGCAACGCCCACGCCGTTGTCGCCACCGGCGATGTCAATAAATACGCCAACATCATCCTGAAAAAAGGAGTCACCCCGATCAGTTCATAGAAAACTCGTGCCCGATCTATCAGTCCAATCAAACAAAACAACACCATGTCTGAACAAAAACCAAGTGCCATCGTCCCGAAAAGCATCCTTTTCCCCTTTATTTTGCTCTCTACCTGCTTCGCGATGTGGGGGCTAGCTAACAATATGACGGACCCGCTGGTCAAAGCTTTCCTGAAAATTTTCCCGGAACTCAGCACAGCCCAAACAGCCTTAATTCAAAATGCCTTTTATGGTGCTTACTTCGTCTTGGCCATTCCGGGTGCCGTCATTGCGAGAAAATTTGGCTATAAATGTGGTGTACTGGCAGGTTTGGGTATCTACATCCTTGGCGGATTGCTTTTCTATCCAGCCAGCTTGATGCTCTCGTTCACTCCGTTTTTGTTTGCCTTTTTCGTGCTCGCCGGCGGACTTTCCATCCTTGAGACAAATGCCAACCCCTACATCATTGCCATGGGACCAGAGGAAACGGCAACCCGCCGCCTCAACCTCGCCCAATCATTTAACCCAGTAGGATCCCTGATCGGTCTCTTCCTTTGCAAGTTTGCCATCCTGACAAAACTTGAAGTGGTTAATGCCCGCATTGAAGAAGGTATGCCCGCAGACGAGGTTCAAGCAATCCAGGTAGAACAGCTCAACATCGTCATGACGCCTTACTTCATCGCGGCGCTCGTGCTGATTGTTTTATGGGTCATGATCGCGACCAACAAAAAAATGCCCGTAATCAAGGAGCACGATAAAAAAGCCCACGTTGGCGAAACCATTTCTTTCCTCTTGTCCAAGCCAAACTACATCTTTGCCGTCGTCGCCCAGTTTTTCTATGTGGGAGCACAAATCGCTGTTTGGACCTACACCTTCCACTACATCACGGGACAACTGGGAGTCGCTGACAGTGAGGCGATGAACTATCATATGATTGCCATCATTTCCTTCTCACTTTCCCGCTGGGTCTTTACCGCATTAATGGCGTATTTCAAACCCAGCACACTCCTCGCATTTGCCGCAGGGATGGGAACCTTATGCTCACTCGGAGTAATCTTCGGCGGAGATAAGATGGCCTTCCAAGGGTATATTCCCTTCGTCGGTGAAGCCCCATTTACCTTGGGTGTCATTTGTTTGATCTCCACATCTGTCTTTATGTCTCTGATGTTCCCGACCATCTTCGGTCTGGGATCACGAGGCCTGGGTGAAGCTACCAAACTAGGGGCCTCGGGACTGATCATGGCCATTCTCGGTGGAGCGCTACTCACACTGCTACAAGGTAAGCTCATCGACATTTTTGGTGGCAGCGAAGAAGGGATGATGGGAGCAGCAGCAGCCAAATCCTACGTCGTTCCACTTGTTTGCTTCATCGTAATCGCAGTGTATGCCATCTACTCGATGAAATCCACCGATGAAGCCCAATCTGAGTCCGCATAATTGACCGAACCTTTCAAAAGGACAATCAAGCCCGGAGATCGCTTCTCCGGGCTTTTTGATGTCTAGAACTTCGACACATCGAGCGTTCTTGATCAAAAGCAGAGCACAAGTTACTCATTCCTGCGTTTATCTTCCGATCTTGATTTTCACGCTGGACAAGCGTCAACATCCCACAATGATGCGATCTCCTTAATGATCCAACTCTTCCCTTATGCTTAATTCTGTTACGAACTACTTTTCCGAGTTCAAGGTTCTGAAAAGCGCCTCCAAAGACTTCTGGCTAACCAATGCGATTCAGTTTTTTGATGGGCTGGCGTATTTCTCGATGATCACGGTTTTAGCCCTCTACCTCACAGACAACTGTGGGTTTAATGATGTCAATTCTGGCGTCTGGGTGGGTATTTTCACCCTCTACATTACCGCCTTTGTCTTTGCCGTCGGCTCCATCTGCGATACCATCGGCATTAAAAAATCTCTCTATATCGGGCTGGGACTACTCGCCGTCTCCCGGGGGATTTTGGGCTTTGCTCCAGCCTACATCAGCTCCTACGGTATCAAACACACCGCAGAATCGATATTTACACGTTTTGGAGTCACCAACCCTCCTGAGTTTTTTCTCGCAAGTGATCTCGCCTGGAGTGTCAAAGCCGCCATTATCATCATGGCGCTTGGAACCGCCTTTATGGGGCCGGTCATCATGACTTCCCTACGGCGTTTCACCAGTAAAGATACACGGGCGACTGGGTTCAATGTCTATTACCTGCTGATGAATATCGCAGCCATCATTGCCTCAGCAATCGTAATCGATGGCTTCCGCCGCACCTTTGGACCCGTCCAAGGAAACCTTGCCATTCTTGACTTTGGTTTTGTGATGTCTATTTGCGCTGTCGTCTGTGCTTCCAGAATCGATGAAGACAATTACGCGGAAGAAAGTGAGCGTGTTACCAATCAAGACGAAAACCGTCGCCCACTTGCCATTTTTATGGAAGTCTGGAGAGAAAAAGCATTTCAAAAACTACTGCTTTTCCTCACCCTCACGATCGGCGTCCGACTGGTCTTCACCCATCAGTTTCTGGTGATGCCCAAATATTACACCCGCCTCCTCTACAGCGACTTTGAGCTGGGGCTCGCCAACTCGATCAACCCGACCATCATCGTCATTGGTTTGATTATCCTGATCCCGATCATTAACCGCTACTCAACCATCAAGTTGATCATCGTCGGCATGACCATATCCGCAGCATCTCTGATCCTACTGGCCATCCCCATCGATTGGGTGATGAGCCTCCCCGGCATTAACAACCTGACCCAAGCCTATCTCTTTATCATCGTCACTCAAATCCTGGTTTTTGCGATCGGAGAACTTATCTTCAACCCTCGGTTCATGGAATACATCGCATCGGTCGCCCCTCAGGATCGAGTCTCATCCTACATGGCGCTATCCGCACTTCCCACATTTATTTCCAAGCCCATCAATGGATTTGTCAGCGGCATTCTCATCTCACGCTACTGCTATGATGGGGTCCGTCCTAAAATCGAAACGGGCAACATTTCCTACACCGATTCCCCTGAATTCATGTGGATGATTTACCTTCTCCTTGCGGTGTTGAGCCCAATCGCGGTCATAGCTCTGCGAAACTTTATTACCAGCGAACCTGCAGCCGCCACAGAGGCCACAGAGGATGAAACATCGAAACCTGATCAGAAAGGAGCTGACCATGAATAAACTGAAAACCATTCTTTTTGACGGATTCATTCTCTTTTTAGCATCTACTATTTTTGTATTGATTGCCGACTACGGCTTTTCATTCCTCAAGGACAAAGGTGTGAAAGACGCTCCACTAGTCACTGCTATCAACCAGGAAAAAATTGAGAAACTCACCTCCCTGGCCGAGTCAGGATCGCTCGATATCAACCAGCTCGATAGCCATAAGCGAACCGCTCTGATGCGAGCAGCCTATGTCAATTACGACTCTCTCGACCGCACTGCGGAAGCCGATAAAAAACGAGCTCCAATGATCCCGGTCCTAATCACCAACGGTGCGGCAATTGACCAACAAGACAGCCATGGGTGGAGCGCTTTGATGTGGGCGTCATGGAGTGGCATGCCTCTTGTTGTGGAACAATTGCTCGAGGCCAAAGCCTCTCATGAACTGGTCGGACTGCAAGGGCACACTGCCCTCACTCTGGCGGCGATGCGCGGTAATGCCAAAGTCATCGAAATGCTCACTCAACACGGAGCCAATACCCAAGTGCAAACCAAGTCAGAACAAATGGCGATCGACCTCGCCACTCTGGGAATGAAGAAATACCCCGATAAAGAAGCGGGATATAAAAAAATTATCACCCTGCTCTCCAAGCCATAAGATCACTCGTCTTTACTTTTCCCCCGCTCCTCAGTGACCACGGCCAGCATGTCGTAAATGGCAAGCAAGATGATCATCAGGCCGTAGATCATCGAGATCCCCCACCAAATCAGAAACAGCCAGATATGGCTGCCGAGCCAGCCAGACAAGGGCCAGGCGCCCAGAGCTACCACGACCAAGAGCACCAGCACAAGCTGCATCAGGATCTTACGGCGCATCTCACGCGAGTGGAGAATCATCCGGGCCAGCCCCATACACACCATCACCCAACTTGCTCTCTTGTTTGCCATCGGCAGAACCCTACAGAGGATAAGGGCCAAATACCAAACTCCAAATACCAAAAAGTAATCGTAGGTCTGAGCCCGGCATACCCCCTTTTGCCTGTTTTCAGTGTCTTCCATGGTTTCCGCCATCATCGACCCGTAGAAAAATTCGTCAGATTGGTGCGATTCGTGGTTTAAAAATTGTCCGGATCCGTTATGAATCCCGCGCCATGCTTGATATCAAAGCCATCCGCGAAAACGCCGACAGCATCAAATCCCGCCTCGCAACCCGCGGCGGCGATGCCCACCTCCTGATCGACGAAGTCCTCGCCTGCGACGAAACCCGACGCAAGGCCGAGACGGACAAACAATCCCTGCAATCCCAGCGGAAGCAAAGATCCAAACAAATCGGTGCCCTCATGGGTCAGGGCAAGGCAGACGAAGCCGAAGCCATCAAAGAAGAGGTGCGGAACATTGGTGAACAAATCGCCGAACTCGACAAGACCTCCGAAAAAGCAGGCAGCCGCCAAAGTGAGCTCCTGATGAGCATCCCGAATCTTCCCCACGCTGAGTGCCCGATCGGTGCCGATGAAACCGCGAATCCGGAACTGCGCACCTGGGGTGAAAAGCCGGACATTGCCGAACCTCTCGACCACGTTGCGCTGGCTGAAAAACACGGCCTGATCAGCTTTGACGATGGCACCCGGATCACCGGATCCGGCTTCGTCGTCTACCGAGGCAAAGGCGCACGGCTCGAACGCGCCCTGATTCAGTTCCTACTTAATACCCAGAGTGAGGAACACGGCTACGAAGAAGTCAACGTGCCACACATCATCAAACGTGAGTGTATGGAAGGCACCGGTCAGCTTCCCAAGTTCGAAGACGACATGTATGGGATCGAAGAAAACTCCCTGTTCCTCGCCCCGACCGCCGAAGTTCCAGTCACCAATCTCTACCGCGAAACCCTGCTCAAAGAAGAGGAACTCCCGGTCAAGCTGACCGCCTACACTCCCTGCTTCCGCCGCGAAGCCGGAAGTGCTGGACGTGAAAACCGCGGGATCATCCGCATGCATCAATTCGACAAGGTAGAACTCGTGCAAATCATCCACCCGGAACAATCCGCCGACGGACTCGAAGCCCTCACCGGACACGCCGAGGCCATCCTGCAAAAACTCGGACTCCACTACCGCGTGATCGAACTCTGCACCGGAGACATCGGATTTTCTTCGACCAAAACCTACGATATCGAGGTCTGGTCCCCAGGACAAAACAAGTTCCTCGAAGTCTCGTCCTGCTCGAATTTCGGTGACTACCAAGCAAGAAGAATGCGCCTGCGTTTCAAAGATGCCGATGGCAAAAACCAGATTTGCCACACCCTGAACGGTTCTGGAACCGCCTTACCCCGGCTCTTTGTTGCCTTAATTGAACAATACCAACAGCCGGACGGCAGTATCCTCATCCCCGAGGCTCTGGTCCCTTACTTCGGGGCTGAGAGCATTGCTTGATCATCGGCCTTGGGCCGGGGCCAGCGGGTTTCAACTCTTCATCTTGCGATAGAGGAAGAGAAGAACCACGGCACCGAGGGTAGCGGTCAGAATACTACCCACGCCGGGAATCATACCACCGGGGTTGCTTGCAGGCAAAAAGTCCAGAATCTTTCCAATCCAGCCACCGACAAAAGCCCCGGCGATACCGATCAACACGGTAACAAAAAAACCACCCGGATCATTCCCCGGCATAATCCACTTCGCCAAGGCTCCGGCAATCAAGCCCAATAATATCCATCCAATCATCGCTGTTGCTCCTTTATCGTCGTTTGGTTTTTAATGCTCGGTTTTCTTCCACGGGTGCAAATAAGCATGATGCCCATGCCAATCCGGCAATTCATGGGCCGCCCAGGCAACGGCTGCGATATAGGCCACCGGAACAACAATCAACGCCACACCAAAGGTTGCGAGGGATAACAGACCGGTGACAAAAATCATCAGAAGGTTCCCTCCGATCAATATGCCAATGCCTGCCAAATAATGATGCTTGTAGAGGTGTCCCACTCCCGGGATCACACTCAAAATGGCCGCAAACAAATCGCGGTCCTGCTTTCTCAAGTGAATAGGTTCCATCATTTTCTCCTTTCTGGGGATTCGTACCATGGACTATACACCACCCCAAGCAAGACTCCAAGCATAAACCACTTCGATTCAACCACTTAAGACCATGCCCACACCAAAACACGGCACCAAACCAGAGCCAAGCAAACACCCCTTGCGTAACAAGCGGGCATTTCAAAACGCCCTGATCCGCTGGTTTGAGACGCATGGTAAAGACTACCCCTGGCGCCAAACCACGGACCCCTGGGCCATCCTCGTTTCCGAGATCATGCTCCAGCAAACCCAGGTCAGCACGGTGCTCGGAAATCAGGAGAACCATGCCCGCGGTGGGCACTTTGCCCGTTTTATCGCCCTCTACCCATGCCCTCGCGCCATGGCCGAAGCCTCGGAACAGGAAATTCTGAAAGCCTGGGAAGGGCTGGGCTATTATCGGCGGGCCCGAAACCTCCACGCCGCAGCCCGAGCCATCACCCATGAGTACAATGGGGTGTTCCCACTCAGCCACGATCTCATCCTCGCACTCCCCGGCATTGGCCCCTACACCGCAGGTGCCGTCAGCTCGTTTGCCTACAATGATGCCCAAGCCATCGTTGATGCCAATGTCGCCCGGGTTTTCTCCCGGCTGTTTGATTTCCAAGAACGCATCGATACAGGACGCGGCCAAAAACAACTTTGGCAATGGGCACGGGAACTGGTTTCCAACTCCAACCCCAGAGCCTACAACTCCGCGCTGATGGAGCTCGGCCAGACCCATTGCTCAAACCGGTCTCCGGACTGCATGCTCTGCCCGGTCCGTCATTTCTGCCAAAGCAGCAAACCCGAATCCCTCCCAGTCAAAAAGGCAGCCACCAAGGCAACCCGCACCACCGAACACGCCCTGTTCTGCCAAGACGCCCATAGCCGCATTCTCCTCAGTAAGGAACCCGAAGGCAAACGAAGGGAAGGAATGTGGCACCTCCCCCGGCGCCAGCAAAGCGACACTCAGGATCTCCCCGTCACACTGAGCACCAAGTATACTATCACGCGCTATCAAGTGACCCTGCACATCCACCGCTGCCACCCGGACGCTGTGACGCTTGAAAGCCACGATCAATGGCACACAATCGAAACACTCGAGAACCTCCCGATGCCCAGCCCGGACCGACGAGCATTGGAACACCTGATCCAAGAAGCCCAAGCATAAAACGCAAGGCCCAAGCTTGCCTTTTTTGCTTTTTTTAAAGACTAATTTACTTCTAGGTTTTCAAATTCGGATTCCTTGTCTTTACTTCCGGTGAATCATGAAAAACTCATTCACTCACAATCTCCCGGACAACAAAGGATACTTTGGAGAATATGGCGGCAGTTTCATCCCCCCCCAGCTGGAATCAATCATGGCTGAGATCTCGGACGCCTACGATGCCATCGTGCAAGAGGAATCATTCCTCGAGGAACTCAACGACCTCTATCAACACTACGTCGGCCGGCCAAGCCCGATTTTTCATGCCAAAAACCTCTCCGCCAAACACGGTGCGCAAATTTACCTCAAGCGGGAAGACCTCAACCACACCGGAGCCCACAAAATCAACCACTGCCTCGGCGAAGCCCTGCTGGCAAAAAAGATGGGTAAAACCAAACTGATCGCAGAAACCGGAGCTGGACAACACGGTGTTGCCCTGGCCACGGCGGCTGCCCTCGTCGGCATGGAATGCGATATCTACATGGGTGAAGTCGACATTGCCAAAGAGCACCCGAATGTCGTGCGCATGCATATCCTCGGAGCCAAGGTTGTCCCGGTAACCCACGGCCTCAAAACCTTGAAGGAAGCCGTGGATGCAGCGTTTGAGGCTTACCTCACCGACCCCGTCAACCAATTCTACGCCATCGGCTCGGTTGTCGGCCCCCACCCGTTCCCCAAAATGGTCCGCGATTTCCAATCCGTCGTCGGCAACGAAGCACGCCAACAAATCCAGACCATGACCGGAAAGCTTCCCGACCATCTGGTGGCTTGCGTCGGCGGAGGGTCTAATGCCATGGGCCTCTTTTCCGCTTTCCTCGATGATGAATCGGTTGCCATGCACGGCGTGGAGCCCGCAGGAACCGACATAGAAGTTACCGGAAAACATGCAGCCACCATCAGCAAGGGAACTCCCGGAGTGATGCATGGGTTTAAATCCTACATGCTCCAAGACGAAGGTGGTGAGCCTTCTGCGGTTTACTCGGTTGCCAGTGGTCTCGACTACCCGTCGGTCGGCCCCCAACACAGCTATCTCAAAGACATCGGACGCGTGCAATACGCAACGGCAAGCGACCAGCAAGCGATCGACGCCTTCTTTGAACTCTCTCGCACCGAAGGCCTGATCCCGGCCATTGAGTCCTCCCATGCCGTCGCCCATGCCACCGTGGTGGCTCAAAACAACCCGGGCAGCATCATTCTGGTCAACCTCTCAGGCCGCGGAGACAAGGACATCGACTTTGTCGTTGATCAATATGGCAAAGACTACGGGATTGGGTAGCTCAACTCTTGACTCGGAGCCCCGGCTTCGGGACTCTCACCCCGTGATCAACAAAGCCTTTATTCTGGGAGCCGGACTAGGAACCCGGCTCCGCCCCCTCACCGAGGTTTGCCCTAAACCTTTGGTTCCTATCTGGCACGAACCGATGGCAAACCACGCCCTTCGGCATTGCCAGAACGCCGGCATCGATCACTTTGCCATTAATACCCACCACCTTCCGGAAAAATGGCACGAGACCTACCCGGAGGATTCCTTCAACGGCTCATCGCTCCAATTTTTCCACGAACCCACGCTCTTGGATACCGGAGGCGGACTACGCAACATTACCCACTTCATCGGCTCCGACCCCATCCTCGTTTACAATGGCGACATCCTCACCGATATCGATATCCGCAGATTGATCCGGCAGCATGAGCAATCCAACAACCTGGCCACACTCGCCCTCCGATCGTCAGGGGACAACTGCAACGTCAACATCTCCGGTGAACAGGTGACCGATATGCGCAACCTGCTCGCGACCACCCCAGGAACTCACCAGTTCACCGGCATCTACTGCATCAACCCCGGGATTCTCGATCTCATTCCAGAAGGTGAAGTCGTCTCGATTGTGCCTGCCTTTATCGAACTCATCCAGCGACAGCAACTCGGAGCCGTCGTGCTCGATGAGGGCGACTGGTGTGATATCGGAACCCCGGAGGCATACCGGGCCGTCCATCAAAAACTCCGGAATACCCATCCCGACCCGATCCATCCGGAAGCCATCATCCACCCCGACGCAACAATCGACAGCTGCATTATCGGCCCCGGAGCCAAAATCGGGGCCCATGCCCGACTCCAAAACTGCATCGTCTGGCCCGGGGTGCACGTCCCCTCTGAACGCTCGGCAAGCGACTCCATTCTTTGCCACTAAATCAACTGCTTGACACATAAAACCAAGCCATTAACACTGCGCTCCCCATGCCCACAGACACCCTACTCACTGCGATCCGAACCCACCTCGATCTGAGCCCCACCCACACCTGCGTGATCGAACCCATCACCAAAGGAGCATCAGGGCGCACCATCGTCCGCCTGCACCCCGAGGGGTTCCCGACCTACATCGGTATCCACTACACCATGGAGCGCAAAGACAATGCCAACTACCTGCCGGTGTCTGAATTTCTACGCGGAGCCAAGTTCAATGTGCCGGAAGTGATTTATGACAACCCAGGACGCAGGGTCGCCCTGATCGAAGACCTCGGAGACCATGATCTGCTCAGCATGAAAGAGGAACCATGGGAGGTTCGCGAACCCATCTACCGCTCTGCCCTCGAGCAGCTTGACAAACTTTTCTACACTCGTCCCCCCAAGGACCTTGAATTCCAACCGGAGTTCGACACCGATCTCTACCGCTGGGAACAAGAATACTTCTTTGACCAACTTGCCGACGAATTGCTCGACATGAACCCGGCCATCGTCGACGAGCTTTCCGAACACCCGGCTCTTGCCCAAATGGCCAAAGATCTCGGAGCGTCCTCGCGCAACCTCGTCCACCGGGACTTCCAATCCCAAAACATCATCGCCAAAGACGGAAAAGCCTGGCTCATCGATTTCCAGGGGATGCGCCGCGGCCGTCAGGAATACGATCTCGCATCATTGATCTACGATCCCTACATGAACCACAGCAAAGAGGATCAACAAAAACTCCTCGATCTCTGGGAGGAAGTCTCCGAAGAAGAACCCATCGCCCCAATCTTGCAAAAATGCGCCACCCAACGGCTGATGCAAGCCATGGGGGCTTTTGCCAAAATCGGACGTCAACCGCATCAGGAATGGTATCTCCAGCAGATCCCTGTTGCCGCCAAGATTCTCGCCGATGTGGTCGCAGGTTCGGATGTCGAGGAAGCGCTCAGCCCCGTCATTGAGGCCGTCGCCGAGCACTTCGCCTGATTTTCGGGTAAACTTCGCAGATCTCCAGGTCACTGAGTATCCTGCGCCCGGTGGATACTCGCCTACACCATGAAACTGAGCACCGTCACAGCCCGATTCATTATTGCCCTGATTACTATGGGCATGGGCACGGCGATGCTCCTGATTGCCTATTTTGCTCCTTTTTCATCCGGCCCGAGCAACGCCCTCAACTCACTGGACGCCCGTTGCATCAAGGCTATTTTTTCCGCCAGCACCCGGGTGACGGATTACCATCCGGACGAGCGAAGCATTAGCGTGCGTGCACTCGGAATCCACCCGGAACAAAGCAAACCTATCCAGCGGCTGCTGATCACGGACGACCCGGAACGCATTTTCGAATCGTCTCCACCATCTCCGCTCGATTACGCTGTTATGCTCGAACACTTGCATGATCGTGGGTATCGCCATGTGTTACTGGCCACCCACATGAGCTGGGATCGAGAACAAGACTATGAGGATGCTAAGGATGATGGGCTCGAGGGCTTTGACGAAAACCTGCTGTCGATCCATGCCCTGAACACCAAGCTCGCACTCTTTGAGCAATCAGCCATTGGTTTCCCGGTCACCCGAGGTGCTCAGGACCAAACCATCCCGGAACCGCTCAAACGCTCATTAATCCCCTACGCCCAAGTCTCTGGCAACCATCAGTTGATCCCCATGGTCAATCAAGTGCCCCTACCAAGCCAAGTGCAGGGAGGCCCTCACACGCTGGGCGGATTCAACCGGATTGAAAGCTCTCCCTCCTCATCCGACACCACCCCGCTCCTGGCCCATTGGAGCCAAGACGGCTTAATTCCCTCGCTCGCCCTGCTCGCCATCATGCAAGCACACAACGTCCCCCCGGAAGAGCTCCACATCGATTGCGGCAAGCGTATTATTCTAGGCCATGACGGCCCCCATATTCCCATCGACGAATACGGACAAACCCCGGCACCGGATCCAGGCAGCAGCGCACTCGGAAGAAAACCTGCCCCCGCCACCATTGCCCACGAGCTCATCACCACCCGGGAAAAAGACCAAGGTTCAAATAAGTTAGAACAAAGCACCGCCTCCGCAATGGTCCTGATCATGGCCAAAGGAGCGATTGCTTCCCAGATCAACCTCTACGATGAGGAACATCTGGCCCAACTCCCCATTCTCTGTGAAACCCTACCGACCCCCGGTGAGGACACCTGCTACCAACGACTCCCCTTCAGCCTTGAACTCGCCCTGATCGTCGGTCTTAGCCTCATCCTCTGTCGATATCTCACGCTGTCCCCATATTACCGGCACTTGGCATTTACACTGACCATCGCTCTGCTTATGATCGCTGTCCTCATTCTGGTAGAAACCCGCCACCAATGGTTCGGCCTCTCGGCACCCCTGACCGCCCTCCTGACCGCCTGGCTGACCTCAAGCCAGATTAAAAAAACAGAAACCACAGAGTAAGGCGACCACTTTACGCACAACAACGCCGAACACAAAAACCCGGAAAGCCCCCCATCGCTCATAGCCGACTCACCGACTCACCGACTCACCGACTCACCGACTCACCGACTCACCGACTCACCGACTCACCGACTTCCTGACTTCCTGACTTCCTGACTTCCATCCTCCATCTTCCCATGTCTCTCGATACCACCATCCACAAAGCGTCCACCCTCATTGAGGCCCTTCCCTACCTGCAATCCTTTCGTGGACATACCTTTCTGATCAAAATGGGAGGATCCGCCATGGATGACCCGGAATTGGTCAAAAAAGTCATGCGCGACATCGTGTTTCTTGAAGTTGCCGGCATCAACCCGGTGGTCGTTCACGGAGGAGGCAAGGCGATCTCCGCAGCCATGGCCAAATCCGGACTGAAGGCCGAATTCATCGGAGGCTTCCGGGTCACAACCCCCGAAGCCATCGAAATCGTCGAACAAACACTCTCCCACACCATCAACCCAGGATTGGTCGAAATGATCAGACATTTCGGTGGCAAAGCCGCCGGAGTCCCGGGAACCGACGTCTTTCTCGGTGAGCGCATCCAAGCGAAAAACGACAGCGGACAATCCGTCGATATCGGTCGCGTCGGCCAGGCCGTCGGCTGCCAATTGGAAAAAATGCAGGAAGCTCTGGACGCCGAAATCGTCCCGGTCATCTCCCCGCTGGCATCCGAGCTAGGCACCGGCAAACCCCTCAACGTCAACGCCGACCTCGCCGCAGCCGCCCTCGCCAAACAACTTCGGGCTACCAAGCTCGTCTACCTTTCCGATGTCCCCGGCATTCTCAGCGACCCCAGCGATGAAAGTTCCCTCATCCCATCCATCAACCCGGAGGGCGCCAAACACCTCATGGCCGACGGCACTATCTCCGGAGGAATGCTGCCAAAAATCCAATCCGCCCTCGATGCCATCCACGCCGGAGTCGGCAAAGTGCACTTCATCGACGGCCGTATGCCCCACTCCCTTTTACTCGAAATCTTCACCCAATCGGGAATCGGCACCGAGATCACCGGAACTTGATCCGAGCAAAACCATTGCCGCATCATAGCGACGCAGCCACGTGTGTATTTTTATAAAAAACATACGTTTAAATTGTCTCATTTTCGGATTGTCAGAGTCCCGCACATGCTTATGATGCCGCCGCTTTGAAGACAGACGAAAGTCGTTTATCTCGACGTTCTTAGCCACTTTTTCTTCACCCTTCAGACCATGAAACGCGCGCTCAAACTCAGGGTTCTCACTTCTCTTATCCTTCCCTTGTCCTTGGGAACTTCCCTACAGGCACAAACCACGACCGACCCGGTCGGAGTCGTCAAAATCACCATTGATGCGGCACCGTCAGAAGGAGCTTCCAAACTGACAGCCATCTCCGCCACCCTGCGCAACAGCATCTCCCACCAGGGATCGGCAACGGCCATCGGCAGCTTTGGAGCCAATGTGCAAACACTCGAAACCGGCGTCACCACCTGGACCGCCGACCAATGGACCACAGAAGCCCATCTCTGCTACATCGAAAATGCAGCCGGTGCCGAGGAAGCCTACCTCATCACCTCCATGGATGAAAGCACCGGCCAACTCACCCTCTCCACCACCTTCGACCTCACTGCCCGCTACACCGCCACCCCAACGTTCCGGATTGTGAAAGCGTGGACTCTCGGCTCACTCTTCGGAACAGATGCAGTTCCATTTGCAACTGCAAGCTCACCCACGGATGCTGATAATGTGTATGCTTGGGATGGTTCTGCATGGATCACCTACTTTCACAATGGTTCTTCATGGCAATCACCTGCCACTTCCTTCGGAGGAGATGCTAACGATACAGTAATTTTTCCGGATGAAGGCTTACTGGTAATGAGAAAAACGACTACTGATGTTACGATCACAATCAATGGAAGCGTGCCAATCAAACCCCAAATCAGCACAATTCCTGGAAACGGTCTCACTTTTATCAGTACTCGGTATCCTGTAGGAACCACTCTCGTTCAAACAAATATACACAATCATGAAGGTTGGACCTCGGCCAGCTCCCCAACTGATGCTGATATCATATACATTTGGAACAACACCTCAAATTCATGGACTACCTACTGGCATAACGGATCTTCTTGGCAATCCCCCGCTACCTCCTTTGGAGGAAATGCTAACGATGAAGCTATTGCGGCTGACTCAGCGATGTTCATCTACAGAAAAACAGAGGCCTCCGCGGAAAACGCAGGCCATACACACCCCATGCCATACACTCCGAACTAGTGTATGCTGATTGATATTTAACAAAGCAATAGTCACTCCATTACAATCTGATGAAGATCCCGACGACATCTCTTTTTGCAATCACCCTGCTAAGTACATATACTCATCTGCACGCAGCATCAGCGTCTTACTGGTTAATCAACAACCAAACCGGTAATGAATTTAAAGATCAATTTGGAGTAGCCTTGGATTCTGGAACTCCGAACACTGAAAATGGAAACGGCACAGTTTTTCAATTGGGCTATTTTTCGATCAGCACAAGTGCCTTTACCGGCGATTGGATGCCCATCGCCGGCTTAGATTCGGCCAATGCATCCCTCACTCTCAACATCGGCGATTTTGATGCCCAAACAGGCAGCACTCCGATTCCTGACGGACTCTATTCAACAACGGTCACGTTTGACAGTGAAACAGGCAAAGATGTAGGCCTCCCATCGGCTGATACTCAACTTGCAATCCGCTTCTATAACGGAAATGACCCAAGCTCAAATCACTACAATACAGTAACCCGATCAGGGTGGACATTTACACCCCTCTCTGATCAAGGGTCAACGACTGCCCTTGATATATCTGGAGCTTCGCAAGGAACCTTGATGTGGCAGGACGGTGGAGCCAACGCATTCAAAACCACCATCGTGGCCGTGCCTGAACCGGCAAGCTTCACCTTGCTCGGACTGGGAGCCCTTGGCCTGGTATTCAGGCGCCGTCGGTAAGCATCTATTGACAATCCATTTTCACCAAACGGACGGCGCATCTGCGGCGTCCGTTTTTTTTGTTTCATGCAATAGCCAGATACAGCACAAGCGGTAGGGCGGATTGGCCTCAATCCGCAGTCGGCACCACACCATCAGCGGTTTGCCCAAGGGGACCACTGCCATTGTTGCCATGGAGCCTTTAAAGCCAGCCATTATGCGGGTGGCAAAGCCAGCAGCCCAAAGTACCAATCCCATGTCTGCCACCCCCAGAACATCCAGCACACAGCACCAAAGGCAAGGCTGGGGCCAAACGGCAGACGACTGCCAAATCCCATCCGCCCCAAAATGGCGAGGACAATGCTGAACAGGCAGGCGGCAAATACGGTAAACAGGACCGACTGCCATCCGAGGCAAGCACCGAGCATCCCCATCAGATACACATCCCCCATGCCCATCGCTTCACGAGGAATCGTCACTTGGCGAGCTTTGCCGGACAGCGACTTTAATTCCTCAATCATCAAGGTTTTCCCTTTGACCTCAATCCGGTCCCCCTTGATGACCAACTCCTTGGCCTTGATCTTTTTCCCATCCACCCGGAACCCACTTCCCTCAATGATCAGGCGGTCACTGTCTCGGAAAAATAAATACGACCAGCCGTGAGCCTCGCCATCGATCACAAAACATAGCTCCTGATAGGTGTCATCACCTTCAACCTCCTCATCGGGCTCACGCAGCATCCACTCGACCGGTTCATCAAAGCGCATGTTCTTCTTACCAAAGGCGAGCTTTCCAAGAATCACCACCGCATACAAGCCCCCGAAACCTGCTAAAAACCCCAGCACAGACATCCACAAGCCTTCACTCCAGGACGTAGCCCGCAGATGCTCTTGAATCAAAACGCCGGCCAACAACCCCAGACCAGTCCCCAACCAGGTCACGGAAAGTGGAATCACCATCAACTCAGCATCAACAAAAACAACCACCACCAGCAAGGCCATCAACGCCATGTAGAACAAGGCAAGCGCTGGAGATGCGGGAAAGGCCACCCACATCAATAAAAACAAACAAGCGGTCAGCAGCTCCACGAGAAAATAGCGAAAGGGAATCCGACAAGCACACTCGGCACACTTGCCGCCTTGCAATAACCAGGTCAGTAGCGGAATGTTCCGATACCAAGGGATCTCCTTTTCACATTGAGGGCAAAACGAGCGCTTCGGCTGATTGACGGATAACCCGCGCGGGAGTCGGTAAATCGCAACATTCAAAAATGACCCCACACAAGAACCCACCAGAAAAGCAGATACCACAAACAGAGGATGCTGCCAGTTCACAGCATGCATCGCATCAAAAAATCTCGGCATGCCGCAGGCTACTTCAAGATGAAGCACGAATCGAGCGAATCGAACGAATTTTTTCTGTCCTCTGTCCTCTGTCCTCTGTCCTCTGTCCTCTGTCCTCTGTCCTCTGTCCTCTGTCCTCTGTCCTCTGTCCTCTGTCCTCTGTCCTCTGTCCTCTGTCTTCAAGTCTTCAAGTCTTCAAGTCTTCAAGTCTTCAAGTCTTCAAGTCTTCAAGTCTTCTAGTCTTCTAGTCTTCTAGTCTTCTAGTCTTCTAGTCTTCTAGTCTTCTAGTCTTCAAGTCTTCTATCTTCTAGTCTTCATCCCTCCCTCCTTAAAACTTCCATCTTGAAACTTCCATCTTCCAACTTAATAACCTCCTTACCGTGTCCGAACTCCAAACTGCCGCCCACCGCATCGCCCGTCGCCTGATCGACGACGGCCATACCACCTACTTCGCCGGGGGATGTGTCCGTGACGCCCTCCTTGAAAAAACACCCAAAGACTATGACTTGGCAACCTCGGCCACGCCCGATGAAGTGCAGGCACTCTTCCCCAAGTCCAATGCGATTGGTGCCCACTTTGGCGTCATTCTGGTTAAAGAAGCTGAGTATTTCTTTGAAATTGCGAGCTTCAGGCACGACGGATCCTACACCGACGGACGGCACCCTGATTCCGTCACTTTTTCCACGCCGGAAGAAGACGCCCAACGCCGGGATTTCACCGTAAACGGGCTGTTTCAGGACCCCCTGAGCGGTCGCATCATCGACTACGTAGGCGGCCAGAACGACTTAAAAACCAAAACCCTGCGAGCCATCGGTGAGCCAAGCCAACGCTTCCAAGAAGATGCTCTGCGCCTGATGCGAGCCATCCGCTTTGCCACCGTCCTGAACTTCGAAATCGAGCCCTCCACCTGGCAAGCGATCCATGATCACGCCGAGCTCCTCGGCCAAATCAGCAAAGAACGCATCCGTGAAGAGTTCGTTCGCATCCTCCTGGCCCCCTCCCGGGCGAGAGGCTTTGAGCTACTGACCCAGAGTGGACTGATGCACCACATCATCCCTGAAGTCTACGATCTCATCGGCTGCGAGCAACCACCCCAATGGCACCCCGAAGGCGATGTCTACCAACACACCCGGATCATGCTCGACATGCTCAAGCAAGAACCATCCGAAGCGCTGGCACTTGCCGTGGTGCTGCATGACATCGGCAAGCCGGCGACTTACAGCTACGATCCAGCAGAAGACCGGATTCGCTTCAACGGCCACGACCGAGTGGGAGCCGAAATGAGTGAATCCATCCTTCGCAGGCTGAAATGCTCAAACCAAACGATTGAAGCCGTGCAAGCGATGGTCGCAAACCATATGAACTTCATGAATGTGCAAAAAATGCGCACCGCCAAGGTCAAGCGCTTCATGGCACGCACAACCTTTGAAGATGAAATGGAACTGCACCGGGTGGATTGTGCCAGCAGCAACGGCCTGACCGATAATTATGATTTTCTCAGACTCAAGGAAGAGGAATTCGCCGCCGAACCCCTGATTCCAACGCCTCTAGTCACGGGCAAGGACCTCATCGATCTAGGGCTCACGCCGGGTCCCCATTTCAAAGAAATTCTCGCAAGCATTCAAACCGAGCAACTCGAAGGCCGACTGCATGACCGAGAACAAGCACTCGAATGGACCCGCAAATCCCTCATGCCTCATTACTCATAGCATTTGAGGGGCTAGTTTGTCGGTGTGATGGTATTTCATTCCCGTCAGCCACGCTGACTCGCATCCACATCAAACTCTCAACCATTTTATCCATTCCGATAAAATAACCGGGAGAATGAAATCATTGCTCTACCTCCGCTACGCATCTCCTTTTTCCCGAAGGTCGCGCAATACATCCGTCATATCACGCAGCTCGTCCCATACGTGCTGAACCACGTAGATCGGGGCATCCTGCCTTACGGCCAATGCCAGACAATCGCTCGGCCGGGCATCGATCTCAACCACCTTCCGCTCCATCACTTCATTTTCTGCGACCAGAAACAAGCGAGCATAAAACACCTCACCGTCAACTTTGACAATGGTTGCATGGTCCACCCGGCTGCCAAAAGCCTCCAGCACCTGGGAAAATAAATCGTGGGTCAGCGGCCGCGGCGGTTTTACCCCGGACATCACCGCATTAATCGAAGCGCCGATCGCAGGCTCGATGTAAAAAACAATCACCTTTTCACCGTCCCCGAGAAAGACCGCACATCCGGCCGGGGTGGGCATCAAGGCAACAGGCTCAACTCGGACATGATTTTTCATGCCCGGAGTCTAGCACAATCTTTTGACTTCGGCCACCTTTCCCTAAGCCCTGCCACCATTCGGTCGGGCCATAAACTTGCGGGCATTTTTGACGTATTTTTCGGCCCAGTATTTCACCTGTGCCTGATCCTTTTTATCCAAGGTTTTTACCACTTTGGCGGGACTTCCCAGAACCAAGGACCCAGGAGGAATCACAGTCCCTCCCGTCACCAGTGCATTGGCTCCAATGATGGACCTCTCGCCAATCACAGCACCGTCCAGGATACAGGCACCCATGCCGACCAACACCTCATCCTTGATCGTACAAGCATGCACAATCGCTGAGTGACCAATCGTCACCAACTCTCCCACATACGCTCCATAGTCATCCGCCAGGTGCACGCAGGCATTATCCTGCACATTCGACCTCGGTCCAATCACGATGTCATTGATATCCCCACGCAAGGTTGCCTGATACCAAATGCTCGCTTCCTCTCCTATCGTCACACGGCCAATCACATCGGCACTGCCCGCAATAAATGCGCTGTCATGAATTTCCGGCGAAATGCCGTCAAAGGTCTCAATTGCCATGGCCAAAATATAGCGGCAGCCACCCGATTCACAAGTTGCAATCTGGCAAACTAAGTGCCATATTTCGCCACGCCAGCTCCAAGGAACCACATGTAGCAGGACAAGCGTATCCCATAAGGTGAGCGTTTGGGAACATCTCTGAATCCATCTCCCCCAATCTCAGGATTTTCCCACCGCATCGCCACCGTGGCATATGCCGTGCCCCTCCGGGCATCTCCATGTCAAACAAATCAAGGATCTCCCAATACACCGGCCTGTTTCAGGCCAGATCCTCAGATCAACACGACTCCTGCTTCCGGCACCCGGTGCTGCCCAACCACCCTACTATGCAGCAATTTCTCATCATCGTCGCCATTGTCGTCTTCGGCTTTGCCCTGCGTTCATGCAGGACCAAGATCCTGCGCAAACTCGGAGCTGTCGTCATGCTCATCGCCTCGGGCCTCTGCTTTTATTTTTTAACCGACAACATCTGGGCCGGGGTCACAGCTGCCGCTGCCTGGTTTCTACTCCCATGGGTCGAACTGCTGACGCGGATCCGCACCATGCGCATGCCTCTGGACAACCATCTGGAAGAATCTTTTTTCACCAACCTGGACATCTTCCCCAATGCCTCAACCCATATCCGGACACTCGAAAAAGCCGGCTACGAACACATCAAAGACTGCGGGTGGAATCTGGGAGGCATGGAACAGCTTTATCAGCTGTTCTGGAACGCCGAGACCAAATCCGTTGCCACACTCTGCCTCTGTGAACAATCCAATGTCACGTTCACCTACTTGACCATCACCTCGCGCGATATCACCGACGGCGTATGGCGCACCACCAATTTCCCCTTTTCCCCCACACTCAAATCCGCGCCCAGAGTGCATTGGAACCAAGTCAGTTGCTCGAACGAATGCGCCATCAAGCTGCTCCGTGACCACCACACCTTCATTCATCGCCAAGGGTTCATCGATGACGACATCAGCATCCCCGACCCTGACATGTTAGAACAGGAAATCGAAAACGAACTTCGCAATCAAATCGATCACAACCTGAAAAGCGGCATCATCACCCTTACTGGTGACGGCCATTTTCGCTACAGCCTGAAAGGTCTCTTTTTCCTCTGGCGCCAGTTCATTAAAGACATGATCCGTTTATGCTGAGCCAGACGGGCAGCAAGGCACAAAAACCGACGACTCAATCGGTTCATAAACGTCAGATCCGGCCTCATAGCTATTGGACCGTCAGATCGATGACATACCTTTGCATGGAGCCTCTCGGGGATGGAGGCCATGCCGGCATCGAGGTTTTAAGAAAAGCTGGAATCTAAATCCGTTGTCCCTGTTCCCAAAGATGATTCTCGGCTTGTTCAATCCAACCGGCTCAGCTGCCCCGAGGGGGGCAACACTCTGGTGGGCTCAGGGTTCTATAAAAATATCGTTTTTTGATAAAAAGTGATGTGACCATATGAGCAAGCTCGGTAATTACTATAGAAAAGATCTTCATTGCAGGCTTGAAAACAGACTCAGAAATTTCCGAGAGAACACCGGGCACCTCGAATGAGGAGCTGATCATTGGATTGATTTCCAAAAATCAGCCCCTCCTGCACGACTATATCTTTGCTTTGAGCGGAGACCTTTTCCTGACCGATGATATTCTTCAGGAAACCAATCTCGTCTTGTGGCGTAAAGCCTGCGAATACGACCCCCGTAAACCTTTTTTACCTTGGGCACGGACCATCGCCTGGAACCAGGTCAGAGCGGCGACTCGCGACCAGTCAAGAGACCGTCTCCTCTTCAGTGAGGATATCATGCTGCAACTAACCGAGGAAAGTAACAACACCCACGCCTACGCCCCCTCACACAAGGAGATTTTCCTTGAGCAGTGTATTTTATCACTCACTCAGAAACAACAAGATCTGCTCGAGAACCACTATCAGGAAGAATTAGGCCTCGAGGAAATGGCTCGAAAGTTCAGGCGCTCCCAAAGGTCCTTAGCCCAACACCTGTATCTGATACGCCAAATTCTCAAAAGGTGCATCCAATCAAAAATCGCCGTCGCACGAGCCTTAAAGTAAGTCATGCCATCCCGTCGAAAGAACAACCCAATGCTCAAGCGACTGATCCAAAAAAGGATCCACGGTTCGCTGGATGCCGCCGGGATGGCTCAACTCGAAGACATCCTGAGAAACGACAAAGCAGCCAGAACTTGGTACCTTGAAGAGATGCAGCTCCACAGTGCCCTGCACCGCTGGGCCATGCGCCAAACCCATAGAACCATTCCCCTTCCGCACGGCAACGAATCCAGCAATGCCATCACGCATGTTGAGGATTGGCTACAAAAACAGAAAAAACAACACGTCCTTTTAGCTATGGTAGCTTCACTGGTCATCGTTGTTGGCGGACTCAGCCTGATGCGGGCCTTTTTAGTAGAGGAAACAACGGCACCGCAGCACGCATTCCGGACAAGCTCCGGAACCAGATATCAACTCAGCCACCCTGACGGCTCGGATCACCAAGCCGGGCATTTGGTTCATGGCTCACAGCTCTCACTCAGCCAAGGGTCAGTTGAGCTATCCATGGGCTCGGGTGTCCGGGCCGTCATTCTCGCCCCGGCCGAGATTGTCTTACAAAACGAAAACACCGTCTCGATGCCAGAAGGCATTGCATGGTTTCACGTTCCGAAAGCAGCCAAGGGGTTCACAGTCCACACCAAGGAGTTCCAAGTGGTCGACCTTGGCACTGAATTTGGCATCTCATCAGGAAAAAACCGCCACGATGAGGTGCATGTTATCAAAGGCCAGGTGCGGGTCCACAGTAAGGGACTCAGAAAAATCACGGAACACTTATCCGCTAACCAAGCAAGACGAACGGACCCTGTCGGAAGACTCAAACAAATCACCCCTCGGTTTTCGACATTTGAACGCGAGCTTCCAAGGACATTACCCCATCTGCATTGGTCATTTGATCACCAAGTAGCAGGAGGCTTCCCCGCAGAGGGCATCATGATGGACCTCGATCTGGCAACCGCCAGAACGCGAAATCCATCGACCAAACAACCAACCACCGAGGGGAGCTTTGGCCAAGCCGTGCGCCTGAACCATTACAAAAACGAACTCATCACCTCCCACCCCGGCATCAGCGGTAGTGAATCACGAACCATCGCCGCATGGATCAAAATCGAAGCGAAACACACACCCTCGCGTGGCCGCCGGACTATCCTAGGCTGGGGCAACCGAACTCTGGACAAAAACTCAAAAAAACGATGGCAGCTTTGCATCACCGACAATAACCAAGGGGGAACGAACCACCTCGCGCTGACCGGTGCGGGCTTCTACCGTGGCAACACCCCACTCGATACCGACCAATGGTATCACGTCGCATGTGTGTGGGAGTCCAAAGCCGGCAACACCACGGAGAACCATCCGCAACTTTACATCAACGGTGAACTGGAACAGACCAATATCCCAGCAACCCAAGGCCCTCCTGATACCGACATCGGAGGTCAAAGTTCTCCCGTCGTCATTGGCTCCCGGCTCCACTTGGATGCCACCAATCCGGACAGCTTTTTCGGCTGCCTGGATGAGGTCTATCTGATCAAAGGGGCACTCAACCAACAGGAAATCCAATCGCTCATGCTGTATAACAAATTCTAATACGCCGTCAAAAAACAACGAGACCTTCACCCAACAGGAGACACAAAACATATGAATAAAACAACTAACCATAAAAAACAGACCTTATTACTAAGCGCAAGCATCGCCGTCTTCGCATCCATCACCCCCGAGGCACAATCCTCCGTTTTTGCCAACGGAGGCTTTGATGACTATAGCGGAACACCTGCAGACGGCATACAGCTCAGCACCCTTACGCCCTCAGACTGGACAACGGTCGGCACTTCGAGTCAGGTGCTACTCAAGAAAAGCGGAGGGGGGTTAACGCCACAAAACGGCAGTTACTACCTTGGCATTTTTAACCGAAACAATGGCGTTAGCCAAACTTTCGACACCGTCGCGGGCTACACCTACGAGCTATCCTTCTACCTAGCAAAACAAGCTACAAGTTCTTCGCCGACAGTGGACGTCAACGTAACCGGCAACACCCCACTAGTTGACGACTCGATCCAGATCATCAACTGGGGGCAAGACACATGGCAGCAACAGACGGTTTCATTCACAGCGGACTCAGCTTCCACCTCACTGAGTTTCATTGAGAATGCATCTTCACAGACCAGCTCCGCCGACGTCTTTGTCGATACCATCGTATTAAGCGTAACGTCCGTGCCTGAACCGAGTGCGACCACGCTGCTTGGTCTTGGTGGACTTGCTTTGATTTTACGCCGTAAAAAATAACTCCACAGCCAAACTAATTATTACAGTCCACTCTGACCCAGGTTTCAGCCAAAGTCGGAGTGGCCTTTTATTGTCCACAGCCCTAGTACGCTACTATGTTTGTAAGGAACATAGCTTACCCACTTATAACTCAAGCATGTTCCCAGCAACCACTCGGCAGCCCGTGATCATATCATGATTGGAGCAAAATCTGGCTCTCCCAGATTCCATGAGAGCACATCGCCCCACTGCCTCAATAGCGGGACACTCAATGTGTTAGATCGCTTAATAGTCTGTAATCTTACCACATTCAGCCAACCCTCAATTCGCCGTTGAAAAAAGCACCTGCTTATTGGATTTCTCAACCCGCATTTCCATGAAAACCATCCTCATCACTCTCCTTCTGCTCCCCGCATTGATCCATGCTCAAACATCCACAACGGAAAAACCCAACATCATCCTCATCCTCGCTGATGACGTCGGCTACGGAGACCTCGGATGTTACGGAGCCAGCAAGATCAAAACCCCCAACCTCGACCAACTAGCCAAGCAGGGAGTCCGCATGATCGATGGTTATGCCTCGGCTGCCGTCTGCACCCCAACCCGATTCGCCATGCTCACCGGCAAGTATGCCTGGAGACAACGAGGGACCGGAATCCTCCCGGGAGACGCGGGCCTCAGCATCAAACCCGGAACCGTCACGCTGCCAGGGCTGATGAGAAATGCCGGCTACACCACCGCAGTTGTCGGCAAGTGGCACCTCGGCCTAGGCACAGGCAAAACAAAATACCAAGGTGAAATCAAACCCGGCCCGTTGGAAATCGGATTCGACCATTGTTTTATTTTCCCCGCCACCAATGACCGGGTTCCTACCATTTACATCGAAGACCACCACATCGTTGGTGAAGACCCCGACGATCCTATTCTGGTCAATTACCGTAAACAAGTTGGCAATGAACCCACCGGCCGGAAGAATCCCGAACAGCTCGACCTGAAAGTCCGCCGTCACCCCGACCACCACGAGGGAACCATTGTCCACGGCGTCAGCCGGATCGGCTACATGTCCGGCAATCAAAAAGCACGCTGGAAAGACGCCGACCTCACCGAAACATTCACCAGAAAAGCTATTTCGTTTATTGAAGAAAATAAGGACAAGCCGTTTTTCCTCTACGTCGCCAGCCACACCGCCCACGAACCCTGCGTCCCCAACAAACGATTCAAAGGTAGTAGCCAAGCAGGAGCCCGCGGCGACACCATTCAAGAACTCGACTGGCAGGTTGGTCAGATTATGACAGCCCTCGACCGCCTCGATCTCAGCGACAACACCCTGGTCATTTTCTCCAGTGACAATGGCTCGGATTGGCCCGTAAAGCGCTTCGCCTACCTCTACGAGGATGAAGCGATCATGAGCGAACATAAAGCAAATGCCCCCCTCAGAGCTGGTAAAGGTGACCCTTATGAAGGAGCGACGCGTGTCCCGTTCATTGCCCGCTGGCCCAAAGCCATCAAGGCTGGTAGCGAATCCAAGGAAGTCGTCTGCCTGGTCGACATGCAAGCGACACTGGCGGCGATCACCGGTACCGCCCTACCGAAACATGCCGGTCCGGACTCGTTCAATATGCTGCCGGCATTTCTCGGCCAAGGCAAAGGCCGCAGCCACCTGGTCCTACAACACAACCGAGGGCACGGAAATTTGGTTATCCGTAAGGGGGACTGGAAGCTGAACCCCAGAAACAACGGCAAACACGAACTCTACCACCTCGGCCGTGACATCAGCGAGACGAGCAACGTAGCGGACCAACATCCCGAAGTGGTCAAGGAAATGCTGAACCTGCTCAGCAACATCAAAAAATCAAAAGAAACCCGCTATATGACGTCTTCCTCCGACATTTCAGGATAAATATGGCATGGTGGTTGTATTGCCACATCGTGTAGCTCACCTTCTGGTTGTTTTCCATGTTCTAGTTGATTGATGCTTTGAGCGGCACCAACCATTCCTAGCCAATGGAAGAATTCTGTATAAGTAACACACTTGGACTGATCCAGCCAAAGCCGTGGGCTTTCCTACTCAGCAATAACGAATCACGGGAGCTGATAGAGCCACATAAAATATCGCCAACAGATGAAACAAGAAAAATCATATCACCGTCAGACATCCAGAGGCAACCTGAGTTTGCTTCTATCGATCATTTTTATCCTGTCATGCTCAACCGAACCGACCTTGGCTTCGGAAAAGATCGACAACAACACCAAGCGTCCGTTACCAGTCTTCATTATAGCCGGACAGTCCAATGCTGTTCGCCTGGGGTCGATAATACCCGACCCAAACAAGAAAAATCCGATTGGTTGTGATATCCACACGTATCTCAACACCTGCATTCTCAAGTCCAACGTCGCAGAAAAACGACACCAACAGGTGGTGACCATTCCTGCAAAATCATCGGTTCGCGGTGCCGGAGAAGGCATGGCGAGGGAACTCGCCACCAGGTATCCGGACGGCTTTGGTGTTATTCGTTACGCCATCTGCGGATCCAGCCTGCACAACGATTGGAAACCCGATGAAAAGAACGGGTACTACCAACAATATTTCGAACCGTTTATCGCCCAAGGCATGAAGGCATTGGAAAAACAAAGCGGACGTAAAGCTGAGATCAAAGCTGTCTTCTGGCATCAGGGAGAATCCAACTCCCACTCGTTGAAAACAGTCAATGATCACGGCAAGTTACTACCTATCATCATCCACAAATTCCACACCCGTTATAATAATGTTCCGTTTATTCTTGGGGAAATCCGAGAGTTTACAAACAAACCCAATCACGCAGCCTTGAACGCCCAAATGCGCAAAATCGCAGCAGCTTCTCCCTTTGTTGACATTATTTCCTCCCGTGATGCAGAAGGTCAAACACCTAGCAACGTCCACTTCTCCTCACGCGGATGCGCACAAATGGCGGCTCGTTACGTAACGGCCTGGGAATCCATCAATAACAAACAAGTAAAAACACACAAATCCACCGCCGCACCCAGCAAAAAAAAGCCGAACATCATCATTATTCTTGCCGATGACCTCGGTTACGGAGATTTAAAAAGCTACAACAAAGAAGCTAAGATCAACTCCCCCAACCTCAACAAGCTCGCTGACACCGGTATCAGATTCACAAACGCCCATACCAGTTCATCCGTATGTAGTCCCAGCAGGTACTCCCTCTTGACTGGAAGATACAACTGGAGAAGCCGTCTGAAACAATACGTGACCGGATCTTTCAGTCACCCGATCATCGAACACGATCGCATCACGATCGCAAGCTTCTTGAAAAATCAAAACTACCAAACCGCCCTAGTGGGCAAATGGCACCTGGGTATGGGATGGCGCAACCAACAAAACCTGCTGGTCTACGCCAAAAATGAACTGGGTGATGCCATCGACAAGCTGGCAATCGATCCAAGCAAGGAAATTAATGGACCGCTCGAACATGGCTTCGATTACTTTTTTGGCCTGGCCAGCTCGTTGAACATGCCCCCCTACTGCTACATCCGGAACAAGCATGTTGTAGGAGAGCTTGACACCACCATGCAATGTTGGGGAACAACAGGATACGCCAACAAAAATTTCGAATTCCAAAGCGTAATGGATGAATTGACCAATGAAGCAACGCGCTACATCAAAACAGCCAGCAAAAAAACGAATCCGTTTTTTCTTCTCTTCTCACTAACAGCACCACACACACCGGTGGTTCCGGCAGAAAGGTTCACGGGCTATGGAGGAGTGGCCAAGTCCAAATACGCCGATTTCATCTACCAAATTGACGACTCAGTGGGGCAACTTATGAGCACCTTGAAAAACCAAGGGGTCCAGGAAGACACCTTGATCATCTTTCTAGCCGATAACGGCTACGCATGGAAGGCAGCGAACCCGGGACGTCTAGCAAAGGTAGGACACAACCCCGCTGGTCCACTCAGAGGAACAAAGGGAGACATTTTCGAAGGTGGTCACCGGGTACCATCCATCATCAACTGGGAAGGCACAGTGCAACCACAAGTCAATGACAAGCTGGCATGCATAACTGATTTGTTTGCTACCATTGCTGACTTGGCAGATTACGACTTCCCCGACAGCGCCGGAGAAGACAGCATCAGCATGTTACCATACTTACACGGTGAGACCAAAAGATTAAGGCACGACCTGGTCAGCCATTCTGTGGTCGGAAAATTCTCGTTCACAAACGCAGACGGCTACAAGGCCATATTTGCCAGGGGGTCAGGTGGCTGGGGTGACCGATTGGCCAAAGACATGAATTTACCCAAATTCCAACTTTACAACCTTGATGAGGACATCGCTGAAACCCGTAATCTTTACCCAATCCAAAAGGAATTATTTGAAAGCATGAGAATACAGCTCGCCGACTACATCCTGGACGGACGAAGCACACCTGGAAAAGTACAGAAAAACCATGATGACATTGTCATATTCAAAGGATCCGATGCAGTGCTAGAAAGAGCGATCAACCGAGCAAACCCCGAAAAAAATAAAAAAGCTCACTTCATCTCTACCAGCGAAGACAAAAAAAAATAAGATGAACAATCCATTCAAAGTAACCTACCTGCTTCTGTTCCTCGGCATCCTGCCCATATCCGCAGAACCAGCCTCGAAAGATCACGACTTTATTCTGGTTGAACAGGGGTCAACGGATGCTGTCATCGTGGTCGATGCCGACCAGCAAGGATGTCCTCACGATGCGGCTAAACAATTGGCTGCTTACATTCGCAGAATGAGTGGAGTGTCACTTCCCATCAAGCGGGTTTCTTCAAAAGACAAAGAAACCATCAAAAAACTACTTACACAAAAGCTGGTTCTTCTGGGGAATTCCGCCCTGACACGCAAACTCGGCATCGATAGCCACGACATCGGTACTGACGGATATAGAATCCGGGTGACCCCAAAGGTACTCGCCATCATCGGACGAGACAACAACAAGGTCGACTGGAGCCAGACTTCCTGTCCCGTCGAATCCGGAACCTGGCACGGGGTCTTTGCGCTGTTAAGAGAGCTTGGAGTGCGCACTTTTTTCGACAAAGAAGAGCTGGATGTCATCCCGAGATTAACGACCATCTCGGTGCCCAGTGGCGACCAGAAAAACGCCCCCTATTTTCCATTCCGCTGGGCCGGAAAGGGGCACAAGTCATGGGGATATAAGGTTGGCTTTGGAGGCACCCATGACCCCTGGCCCTCGAGACACTCGTTTGGCAGACCCCAATGGTTCAGCGATGCCTATCCTATTGTGGTCGACGGCAAGCATGTCCCCATGAACTGGGACAAGCGCTACATGAAAACGCACCCCGAATGGTTCATCACCGATCGAAGCGGCAAGCGCCGCCCGTTCATCCGTTTTAATGCACCGGGAGTCAAAGAACAAATCATCAAGGATGCCTCCGCTTGGTATGCACTCGGTCAGGACTACTACACACTCATCCAGAACGATGGCAATATCAGGGATACTGGCAGTTACGCCCGGGAAAACATCGACCCGAGCCTTGGATATTTCGGATACGCAAGCCCTCTGGTTATCAACCCGCTAGTCGACGTTGCGCATGCCATTGAAATACAACACCCGGATAAAAAGGTGACCCTTGGAGCCTATCATAACTACTCCCGACCACCCCGTGACCTGCACTCCCTGCCGCGCAATACCGCCATCATGGTCAACCGACACCGACTGGCCAATGTGATCGACTATTGTGAGCGAGACAATAAAATGCTACTGAATGAATGGCTCGCCCTCAACCCAGCCGAACTCTATCTATGGGAATACTATTGTTATAATATGGTGAGAGTCAACCGGGGAAACCGCTACACCTTGATTCCCCGTTTCCTTCCAAACACCATTGCCAATGATGTCAAGTGGCTGGCGGAAACCCGAAAAAAACATCCGAATTTCAATGGCGAGTGGCTGTTTCTGGAATGGCGTAGGGACGGAATGAATAAATGGTGGTTCTTCCCCAACGCTTACATCACCGCGCGCCTATTCTGGGATCCAACCCAACCCGTAGACAAACTCACCTATGACTTCTATGCAAAGGCCTTCGGACCAGCCAAAGACCAAATGCAGGCATTCTATGAGCTCTGTGAAAAGACATGGACCACCGGCTTCCCCCGGCAACTAGCTAACAATCCGGCACCAGCAACCGGCAACGAGCAAATCGAGGCCGCCAAAGCTTTGGGGCATCACTTCCAGGAAATGCACTTCACCAGATCAGACTTCGAGCAGATATGGGACAAGGAAGTAATGAATCAACTCAGCGCACACTTGGAAAAAGCATCCCAGCTCGCAAAAGAGAGCGACTGCCAGGCCCGCGTCGAATTTGTCCGCCGTGGTTTTGAATGTTTCAAAAAAGGCGGCTATGCCTTTGATTCAGACACTTTAACCCTGACCATTGATGAAGGAGTCGTAACCGGAATCATCGACAAAACAAGCGATAAAAGCTATGCATTCCAAAGTACGGCCTATGATATATCTCCGCTCGTGATATTAGGAATCAAGGGACAAACGGGACTGTGCAAACCACTGGGCATGCATTTCGATCAAAAACGCAAGATCATACGCCTCACTTACCCTGGGGCCAACAACGCCGAGCTCAAACTGGCGGTCATGGAAAAACCGAGCCATATCGAGTTCGAAGTCATCTCTCTGAACGCCAAAGGTTGTGAGGTCGAATTCATCCAGTGGGGTGGGTTTAATTTAACATCGAACATGCAGAGGATTCCGAATAACAAACATGCGGCTTCTGATGGAAAATTCATGCTTGGCATTCTACCGCTGGATCCTTCCACAACAACGGGGCGCATGCCCAGGTCCGGGATCAAGCGCAATGCAACATGGGATCATGGTTTCACACTTAGTGGCAAGCACCGCTATCTCTCCGCCTACTCAAAACCTCGTAGCAGCCCCAAGGGACCAAGCTTTATCGGTGCAAAAATCGCATGTTATGGTTGCACCCCCTCCGGTTTCAAACAGCTCATCAACCGGATAGACAGCTCACGTCAAGACCCCTGATACATCGAGGCGTCATAGTCCGGAGCGTGGATCTGCTTGCGCCAAACATCCATCAGACGCTGAAGTTCCTCGGTTTTCTCCGGCATACTACGGGACACATCCTTGGTTTCACCGAGATCCGATTTCAGATTGTAGAGTTCATAGCGCTGAGCTTGCTTCCCCGGGGCCTCAAGGAACTTGATCAGCTTCCAGTCCCCTTTGCGCACGACCTGTGAAGGAACCCGAAGTCTGTTGTTCTGATAATGGACAGGAAGAGGATAACATAGCCAATGCAGTGCATCGCGGGCTAATCCGGCATCGGGGTTGCGCAACAAATTCGTCAAATCCAATCCGTCCACTTCCTTGTTATGGACCGTGTCCCCCTTCGCTCCGGCCATACGCAGAATCGTCGGATAAAAGTCATGTCCAATCACCGGTGTCGGGCAAACACGACCGGCAGGAGTCACGCCGGGCCAGCGGACATAACACGGAACCCGGTCACCGCCTTCATAGGGTGTGGCTTTCCCCTGCCGCAAGGGGCCGTTGTGCGTAGCCTGCATCAGTCCCCCGTTATCGCTAAAGAAGACCACAATCGTATTCTGCTCGATCCCAAGGTCTTTCACAGCCTGCAAAATGCGACCGACACTATCATCCAAATGAGACACCAAACCCGCGTAACTGGCATTTCGGTGAGTGCTTTTTCCTGTGAGCTTATTTTCAAAATAACGCTGCTTTACCTTGCTCGCCTCAATCGGAGTATGCACCGCATAGTAACATAGGTTAAGATAGAAAGGCTTGTCCTTGTGATCCCGCATAAACCCAAGCACTTTATCCGTTAGTCGATCGGTCAAATGGTCCCCCGGTTTGGAGTCATCAAGGTCGGGCACGTTGAATTTTTCATCATGTAAAATGCTATTCGGGTCCTGATCTTTGAACGGGTAGTGGAAGCTACCGGGCATGCCGGCACCATTGCTAGCGATGGTAAAATCAAAGCCTTGATCCTCGGGCCGCTTGCCATACCCCCCCAGGTGCCATTTACCGGCATGACAGGTCACATAACCAACCCGCTTCAAAGCCTCCGCGACCGTCACCTCTCCCAAATCCATGGACGCCGTCCCATTGTTCACACAAGCATGGCGCGCGGGATACTTGCCAGTCATCAATGCCAGACGACTCGGCGCACATGTGGGATGTGAGGCATACGCATGTGAAAAACTCATCCCCTCACGCGCCAGCCTATTCAAATGAGGTGTCTCATGGAAGCTGTTATCCGGTCCCGACATATCGGCATAACCAAAATCATCAGCCAGCAAAAAAATGATATTGGGTCGCTCCATTCCCACCACAGGCAAACCAAGCATGACAACCAAGAAGCTAAAAAAAACAAGCTTCCACATTCTTATACGAGAACGATGTCTCAACACATTCATTATTGCTAATCTTCCCGTCTCCGTCATTTCACAAAAAGGCATGTTTACTTCACATGAAAAAGCCTTTTCCAAGGTGCACATCTAAGGCGTTTCATTATCCAAGAGTCCAGCAAAACATCAGCCCTCTGAAAGAATCTCCTCATGAGTCTCTTACTTTACGGCGCAACCAACAGCAGCTTTCAACCAGCACTTGTCCGAATCAACTGAATAATGGACATATTCTACTGCTTATGCAACTTTGTATCAGACATCAGGAGAGGTCCTCACTATCGGTACCCAAATACGCACAAACGCCCAGTCTCACCTATGAATCAACATATCCCCACACCCTACCCCTTTGAATCCGCCTTGAGACTCAGCGTCGGACAGGGAAAGGTCAAACCCATCAGTGGTGAAACCGGTGAGTCTCCACATCGCAGAAGAACTTATCGCCCTAGCGGCACGCCGGACTGGCACATCATGGTGGTTCTCGAAGGTTGCTTTACCGTCTATCCTGATGCTGAAGAATCCTTTAGCCTTGAACCCAACGAAGCGGTGCTCATCCCTCCACATATGAAGCAGGACACCGCTTTGGACGACCAATTCTCAGAGGGGTCTTATTTCTGGGCTCACTTCCACCCGGAAGTATCGATGATGCCCTTCCTTGAGTGGCCAAAAACAAGTATTGGTCCGGGTTTCCTGAGCTGGAAAAAGAACAATCTGCTGATCCCTTACATTCGATCTGCATGCTACCGGTGTTCAGATTACTTTGATTCCGATTTCTCCCGTCGGCGCTCACTGGCATTACTAACACTCGAAGAAATACTCCGTCTCATCTATCAAGTGAATCCGACCTCAAGCTTGGATGGCCTCGATGATCGTGTCGCCACCGCCTTACAGTATATCGCCACCAACATCCAATCCCCGATCAATGCCAAATCCATAGCTGGCGCCGTGGGGCTTTCAGCATCACGATTTTCCGATATTTTCACCCGCAATATGCATTGTGGTGTAATGGAATTTGTTGAACGCCAGCGCCTCAGCAAAGCGAGAAATCTACTGGCGCAAACCCAACTCCCGATCGCCGTTATCGCCGAAAATTGCGGATTCTCCTCGTCATATTACTTTTCGAAAAGGTTCAATAAGCACCATCAAATCAGCCCCTCGGCATACCGTCAGTCCGCTACCGAATCCACACCTCCATCAGAACCCAAGCCTTCGGCTTAACCAACATATACCATTCTCCCGCTTATTTTATCGGAATGGACAAATAGTTAAGAGCTTGAGGTGTAACACCAACTCAAATGGTATTACAAAAAGCAAAATTGCTCCGCCCCCTCCCCCTTCGGATCAATGATAGCCAATCACTCAGAAGCGACCGCTTCGATAGTCGTTGCTTCTGATGAGGGGGGCTTCACCAGAAGCAGTCGAATTATTTCTGCTAGAAGGCCAGGGCGATGTTGTACTTTCTTCAAACAACGCCTCGCGCTTGTTCTACTTTTTCGCCCCCTGGCCACGCCCCCGTAAATGCGAAAAAAGCCGGACACCCTGATGGTGCCCGGCTTGATTTCTTAGATTGTTTCCCTAAGCGTAAACCTTACTTGTACACCTTGGTGTAGTATTCGTCTGCCATCCGACCGGAATCAAAGAATGGCACCACATCATTCATGCTGTTGTGCACAATTTTCCACCAATCATCTCCGCCGCTGTAATAAGCTGGCAGAACCTTGGTTTCCATCAATTGATAGAAGCCCAGTCGGTCATGTTCATCACGAGCATCGTCCGAAAGCGTGGGGGATGCTTCTGGGATAATAAAGGAGTTCTCACCATCCTTGGCAAACTCACAAACCCAACCATCATAGGTGGAAACATTCACGCTACCATTCATGGCGGCAGTCATACCGGAGGTTCCGGATGCCTCACGTGTCACGATTGGGTTGTTCAGCCAAATATCGGAGCCATCCTTGAGAAGCTTGGACAAGGCCAACTCATAACCAACAAGAATCGTTGCAGAAGCATACTTCTGGGTAATGTGGAAAATCTTATTGAAGACATCGATGGCTCCAAAATCTTTCGGGAACGGCTTGCCAGCCCAGATAACCTGGACGGGTCGGTCGGCATTACGAAGAAGGGCTTCGAACTGCTCGATGTCACGAGTAATCAAATCAGCACGTTTGTATCCGGCAAAGCGACGTGCCCAGACGATGGTTAATACATCCGGATCCATCAATCGTCCCGTCTGGTCGGCCACCTCTTTGAACAGTCTGACTTTGAGCTCGCGCTTACGTGCAGCCAAAGCTTTCAGATCTCCGGCGAGTCGGGCAGCTTCCAGCTTTTCATCCACCCAGTATTTTTTATTCTGGGCATTGGTCACGTGATCAATTTCACAAATCCCCTCGGCGTGTTGCCACATCCCCCGGGCAACCTCACCATGAAGCTTGGAGACCGCATTGGACTTGTGACTCATCCGCAGAGCTGCCAGCGAATGGCTGAACTCGTCACCGTGCACACCACTCAATTGATAGGCTTCGTCGCGAGGGATATTGCCAAAGAAGGTAAACTTGTAGAGCAAATCAAAACTCGACTTCTCATTACCAGCTTCCACCGGAGTGTGCGTGGTAAAGACAAAACGCTTTTTCACCTCTTCCAGTGAACGCGTCTTATCATAGACATGGAATGCTGCGGACAAGGCGTGAGCCTCATTCAAATGCCACACATCAGGGTCGACGCCCAAATGTTCAAGTAAGGTAGCGCCACCCACACCGAGCAGAATATACTGGGCGATCCGGGTGAGAAAATCCGAATCGTAGAGTTTGTGGGAAATCGTGCGGGACATGTAATCATTTTCCTCGATGTCCGTGGTCAACAAGAACATCGGGGCCGATCCGAAGGTATCAGCGGGCAAATACATAACCTTCACCCAGACATCCGCACCGTGGATCTTGATGGAATATTTGATTCCGGTGTCTTGCAGGAAATGATAAATCTTGCGGCGCTTTTGCACGGCCATGCCGCGGTCTTCACCACGTGCCTGAGCGTAATATCCATAGGACCACAAAATGCCGATCCCGATCAGGTTCTGCTTCAGGTCATAGGCGCTGCGCATATGGGATCCGGCAAGAAAGCCGAGTCCTCCGGAATAAATCTTCAATGCCTGATCAATCGCAAACTCAGAGCTAAAATAAACAACGCTCTTCTTGTATTTAGGATCGATCTTATACGGATGTTGGTAGGGTTCAGGTAAAAAACTCATCGTTTCAGAATGTAAGTGGGAAATAGAGATACTATGGAGATGATATATACAGGGTTACGGCCCCAGTCCTAGACACTGACACTCAATATGCCAAGGCACATTTGTGTCTTTATCGGACTTGTCAGCCGGCGCAAAAATCTCCACCCTATTTAAAAAATGGCAAACTGGAAAAAACACCTGATTGGCGAGTGGAATTGGAAACGTCCTTTCAAATCCATCCTCTTTATTTATCTGGCACTCATGCTTTTCGCCTTCGGCTGCTCAAACCGTCTGATTTACCAGCCTCCGGCCCCGGGATATACCGAAGAAGGCCCGAATATCCACAGCATCCAATCGGAGAAGGGGAAAAAGATCGGCCTCTGCTACTACCCCGCCGCCCCTGGTATGCCTACGCTGCTCTGGTCACACGGCAATGCCGAAGATATCGGCTACCTCCACTACCGCTTCCTTGATTTCCAGGCCCATGGGTATGGCATTCTCGCATATGATTACCCCGGCTATGGCATCAGTGAAGGCTCCCCCGATGAGGACGGCTGTTATGCAGCCTGCGAAAAAGCATGGAGCTACCTGACTCAAAAACTCAAAGTTCCAGCCAGCGAGACCATTATCTACGGCCAATCCGTTGGCAGCGGTCCCGCCTGCTGGCTCGCCAGCCGCCACGATGCGGCCGGACTGGTTCTGGTCACGCCTTTCACCTCCGCGTTCCGCACCGTTACCCGTATCCCGGTTTTCCCCGGCGACCAGTATCCAAACATCAAACGCATCCCTGAAATCAAGACCCCGCTGCTCGTCATTCACGGAGACAAGGACCAGATCGTCGCCCAATGGCACGGAAAAAAACTCTACGAAAAACACCCCGGCCCAAAACAATTCCTCGATGTCCCGGGCGCCGGACACAACAACCTCTACCAAGTCGCCGACCTCGAAATCTTCCAGGCTTTAGCCACCTTCCGCAACGAACTACTCAATTCACCTGCGGAACGTTCAGAGACGCACATTGAAAAAGTCCAATAAAACAGCCCGATACACCTGACGCTTGAACTCAGGCAACCACTTCAACTTGAAATCCTCAGGCTTGATCCATTTGTAATCCCTGAATTCAGGCGACTTTTGGTCGAGATCGATACAGGGGGCCTTTTTCTTCAAAAAGCAGAGGTAGTAGGTCTGGACCTGCCCATCAAAATACAACTTTTGCTTTTTCACCTGCTTGGGATACAAATAAGTGTATCCTCCCCGTTTTTCCTTCACCTTGTAACAGTCCTTTGGCAAACCAACCTCTTCAAGAATTTCACGCGACAGAGCCTTACGGTGGGTTTCTCCATGATTCACACCACCTTGGGGAAACTGCCATGCGCCCTTGCTATTAATCCGTTCGCAAATCAAAAGCTTTCCTTTTTGATTTACGATCAACGCAGCTACATTCGGTCGATAACTTGCCATGTCGCGGCGGAACCTAGCTTTTTGCCTTTTCATAATCAAGGTTTTGACGAAACTTTATTCCAACAGCATAGTTTACTCGAAAAGATCATGAAAACACCAAACTCTTACCTCATCACAAGCCTCGCAGCCGCTATCGCGATGGCCGCACTCCCCGTCGCAGCCCAAAGCAATACCAACGGCAGCGGAGACACCAACGGAACCAGCAAGGAGAATACCGAGGAAAGCGTTGGCCCGCGCAATTTCTGGCAAGCCAACCTCCCGGGTGGCAGCTACACCGTGGCGCTACGCAATATCTCCTCCGTCAGTAAACACACCTACCTGATCAGCGCCACGCTCAGCGTCACTGAAGTCACCATCGACACCAATGGCAATGCGCTCGCCCGCTTTTATTACATCATACCTGTCACCGAAAGCTCGGGGTCCAATATCGCGGGCAACCTGACCAACCGAACCAAGGAGTTGCTCGATCACGCGGGGGACCGCACCGGAGCCAATGCCAACACGGCGGTTCAAAAAGAATATCCAACAACCACCCACGCCAAAACCGTTGAGTTCCGGGTATCCGATGAGGGTGACCTCGACAAACTCTACAGCAGTGTGCGCAAAGCCTGGATCAATGGCCGAGGGGTCAAATTCACCATTCGGAATTAGCCCAGCCCGGAATAAAGCCTACACCCCATCGCCCCATCACGCCGATTGAGTGGAGCATGGAACAGCCACGAGGAGCCTGCTTTTTGCAGGCTCTTTGAGTATCGGGCTGCTCATGCGGGCTGCCGATACTTCATTCTGCGAACTGGCACGCGAGGTCCTATCCCCAATAGCAGAACAGAAAATCATCCGGGATACTCGTTGACCACGCAGTCATTTTCCTCAAAGCGTGACCCTTTTCTATTATCTCATGTGTTTTGCGGAATGGTATTATTCACGATCATCGACCCTGCGGCCTCCAGGAAGCAGGTCGAAGACCCCCTTGACCCCTTCGCCAATCACATCCGTTCCTTCACGAATGACATCCGTGCCGGTTTCCACCGCCTTGCTAGGCAGCTCGGTAGCCGTATCATGAGCAAATTTCAAAGCCATCTTTCCCGTTTCCGGTATCAACTCGAACATACGCTCGCCTGCCGCCGCGATCATCCGGTCACTCAAATCCTCCTTCGGGGCATCAGTCGTGCCCGTAATACGTAGCGGCGACCATAATAATCCATCACGACCACGTAAAAACACCTTGGTTTCAGCACCTGGAATGTGAGCCAGAGTTCCCGGTGCAATGCCAACCTGAAACGTTCCATCCAATCGACCGTCAACCATTTTCAGACTACCTTCCAGACGAACCAAGCCCTCACTGGCCAACACAATATCGCTAAGTTCCAAACGATTACCCTCCCGCCAAAACTTCAGCCTGGCCTCGGAAAGGTTCAACCTGCGAAACCGCGGGGTGTTGGCATAAGCTGCGATCCGGTCCAAGACAGGCAATCCGGTCAAAATCCCATTCTTAAGCTCAAGTTCTCCAAGGCTCACCGGCCCATCCTTGCCTGATCGAACCTTGAACCGGGACTCCACCTGACCACTGATCTTACGCCTCCAGGAATCGGGAACCAACTCTTCGGCCTCCACACCAGCCAAGGTTCCATAAAACCCAAACTGCCGACCTTCCAGCTCACCTTCCAAGGTGAGCGTCCCTCTTCGGTAAACTTCCGACTTGGACTCGGTCAGATACCACCGGCCTCGCTTGTATTTTCCACGAGCCGAATCCAATGCCAAAGGCGAACCAAACCAAGGGCTTTCAATCCTGCCGCCACTCAAATTCCAATCATAGCTTCCCGGGGAGTGGCCACCATCGACACGCATTGCCATGTTTTGGGCATTCAAGCCACCACTAGAAGTTTTTAACCTCAAACCAAGATTCAAGATTTCTGCCGACATGAGTTCAGCCTTGTCGGGAAGCAAGCCACTGAGAAAGCCAGAACCTTTCGTCGCCTTTTCTGAAGAAACCTCATCGACTTCCTCATGGTTTGCTAGATTACTCACCTCGCCCCGACCGCGCTCGGTCGCCAAATCCAAATCCAAGCGGTTCACCCGCAAATCAGAAATTTCCCACACCCCGCGCCGGACACCGGCAAGGCTCAACCGGGCTTGCATCCCCTCCGCTTCCATTTTCTGCAACAAACCACCGCTCTTGGCTTCCAGACCGGCAGTCCGCACATCCATCCCCTGCCATTCAAACAAGGCAAATTCGGTGTCGGCATCAATCACTGCACCCACGGATTCTCCGATAAAACGCCTGAAATCATCACTGTGCAAATACTTCTTCATCCAAGAATATAAGCCAAAGCCTGAAAGAATCGCAGTCACAGCAAGTATGGATCCAATGCGCAACGACCATTTCACCCATCCGGCCCCGGCCGTTTTACCGCCTCGCTTTGGCCCCCGACTCCCCTCTCCCCGGCTTGCAGCTTGCCGCCTTTGTGATCTTCTCGACATGGGTGCAAACTAACGTGCCATCTCATTTCCACAAGTTTTCTTCTCGCCAGATCCCGCAACTTTCCTTAATTAACTCGGTTATATCCCCCGCACCACCAGAGGTCCTGATTTTTGATCCCCCTTCTGGTTTCCGATTCCAACCACACCACTCATCGTGCTCCAACTCAAAGACGTCAGCTTCACCATTCAAAAAGACGGGGAAGACTTCCCCATCATCGACAAAGCCACCCTTGATATCCCGCGCGGACACTTCATGGCAATCGTCGGACCTTCCGGATGCGGAAAAACCACCCTGCTCAAAACCATCGCGGGCCTCAATGAGGAATCCGATGGTGAGCTGCTTTGGAACGGTCGCAACCTCGCTGAAGAACAGGATTTTGACCCGGCAGAAATTGGCTACGTCCCCCAATTCTCCATTGCCTACGACCAACTGACCGTCGATGAGTCGATCGAGTCCGCTACCCGGCTGCGGGTCAAAACTCGGAACCTCGCCGAACTCGACAACCGAATCGACCGCATTCTCGAAGAAACCGGCTTATCCGCCATTGCCGATCGCCCGGTCAAGGTGCTCTCCGGCGGCCAAAAACGCCGACTCGGACTTGCCATGGAACTGGTCACCGGCCCGCACCTGCTGCTTTGTGACGAAGTCACCTCAGGCCTCGACCCCCGCTCCGAACGAGACATCGTTCGCTTACTTCACGAACTCTCCCGACGCGATGGAAGGACGGTCATTTCGGTCACCCACTCACTGGCCCACCTTGAACTCTACGACTCCATTCTGGTTCTGCACGAAGGCAAAGTCGCCTACCATGGTCCACCGAATGGGATGAACCATTACTTTTCCGTGGATGACACCGAGGAGGTCTACCCACAGCTTGCCAAACAACGATCTTCCAAATGGCAAGAGTCCTGGCTGAAACACCGTGAAGCCTACTACAAAAAGCTGGAGAAAAAACGGGCGACGCTCATCAAAGAAGGTGAACTTTCGATTCCTGACGAACTCGTCCCCAGTGCGGACGAAAAAAAGAAACTCAGCAGTGATACCGCACCTCTCGACGACCCGAATGAATCGGACAAAATCATCCGAGAAGCTACCGAACTGGTCCGAATGCCGGGCATGCTCAGCCAATTTTCAACCCTGCTCGGTCGACGATGGAAAATTTTCTTCCGCAACCGGGGACAAGTATTGCTCCAACTTGCGATACTTATCTGCTTCCCCATTCTGGTTGCCCTCTTCCATGAACGGGGGAACGAAAATATCAAACGCTTCTCCGAACGGTACCAGGGGTTTGCCCAGGAAGTCCAGGAACGGACTACCGTTGAAAAAAGCTACCTCACGGTGGGGTCGGCCGTCTCCGGCATTGTGATGTTCCAAGTCGTGTTACTCTCGCTGATGGGGTCCAATAACGCAGCTCGGGAAGTCGCAGGTGAACGCCTTATCTTTGAAAAAGAAAAATTCGGAGGCATCCGCCCGTCCGCATACCTAGCAAGTAAAATTGCCTTTCTCGGAAGTCTCGTTCTGATCCAATCGCTCTGGATGGCCATCTTTGTCCAGCAATTCTGGAAATTCCCTGATGGTGTCGATACCGGTTTTTTGGATCACACGGTTTTTCTCGTCCTGGTCAACGCCGCGATGACGGCGATCTGCCTCGGCATTTCCTCATTGATGAAAACCGCCGAACAATCCTCCCTGCTTTCCATCTATCTGGTCGGGTTCCAGCTTCCCCTGTCCGGTGCCGTGCTCGCACTACCGGAATCCATCGAGTCCATCACCCAGCCATTTATCTCAGCCTACTGGGCTTGGTCCGGCAGCATTGAATCCATGAACCCGAGCTACCGGAATGCCATCAATGCCGTAACCGAAACCTCCTTCGAGCCTGCGACAGCCTGCCAATATGTGCTGATCATCCACATTGTCGTCGGATTATTGGCATCCTACATCGGCCTCAAACGCCACCACTGGGATTAACTCCCGGGAATCCATTTTTCACTCTCCGTATTCACTCTTAACGCTTCACTCATCCATGGCCCGTCGATCCAAATCCAAACAAAAAAACAAAAGCCATCTGGCTGTTTACCTCATCATTGCAGCAGCTGTCATCGGAGCCTTGGCCGCCGGTAAAATGATGCTCGACAAACGAGCTCAACACTTTGCTGGTCTCAGTGAACTTTCGGTTGCCGATTTTCAACAAAATGCCAACAGTCTGAGCGGCAACGAGTACCGCTTGACCGGTAAAATCACCGAAACCCTCAAATGGACTCCCGACCAAGGCCAACTGATCTGGGTTTCTTCAAGCCAGGAAGACAATGGTAACAGTGCCATCCCCGTAAAAATCCCAGCCAACATTAAAAAGATCAATCTGGAACGAGGTCACACCTACACCTTCCGGGTTGAAATCAACCGAGAGGGATTGCCTGTTGCACTCGAGGTAAAAGCAAAGTAGCTTTTCCGCCCGAAAATAGCCTTCTGCAAAAGAACCTTCTGCAAAACTCCACCGGAGCCAAGTCCCTTTTCAACACACCACACCACCATGAAACGCCGCACGATCCTTCTTATCTCCAGCCTGACGCTGCCACTCTACGGGCAGGTCTACAACCCTGGCAACGGTGGGGGCAATACTGCTCGCCCAGCTGCCAATAACAACAACGGTGACACCACCATCGTCCATAAGAAAAAGGAAAGCAAATCGCCCTACGGCAATGAGGTTCCCTTCATCGACCCCACCCAGGAAACCATCACTCTGATGGGCCATACCTTCAATATTGGTGACAACCGCGCACTCGGTGGACAATTCGAATCCTACCTCGCCGACTCCCCCAATACCTCGAAGGCCGCCATCGAATACCGGGAAACCATCGATGCCATTCTCGACGCCGTCTCCCCACATACCAAGGGCGATATCCGCAGCAAGCTCCGCAACGGATTCCACATGCTGCCAAGAGCCGCCTCTTATCCTGGTGACGGCAGAATCTGCGATTCGCTCTCCAATGCCATCTACGCCGCCATGCTTTCAAAGGGCTCCGTGCAAAGCTCCAAAGA